>PWHJ01000122.1 GCA_003554865.1 Bacteroidota bacterium
CCAGGATCAAACTCTTCGTTGTGAAAAGTCTTAAAAAATATCTCGACAGATAAAACTCCTGTAATATCCCGGCCCGCTTGCTGCTTCCTTCTCCAACCTTGTCAAAGAACTTCTATATTATTATTTCTTAAAATTATAGGCCAATAAAAAACCCAACCTTGATCGCCCCCCTTAAAATCACCCCTTTCAAACTTGGGATTGCAAAGTTAATTCATTTAAAAAATCTACCAAAAAATTTTGGCTGAATATTCGAAAGATTTTTCAAATAACTTTCCGGAAAAATGGCCCCACTCGAATCAGGCAGTAATCTTTACCGGAAAACGAGCGCAAATATAATAAGTTTGACCATAATACAACACAATTTTCAAAAAAATATTTTAAGTTATTTTTCAATTAACCTGCCATTGTGGCTCTAACTTATTCATTATCTTACGATATAAAATAATATAAGTGTATCTGAATGGGGTGAATGGGAAGATAAAAAAAAATTTTATGTACATTTGATGCTGCTTTAAGAAAAAACCAGTCAAACAAATTCTCCCGTAACTGTGGTACAAAATCTTGTAATCATCCCCACATACAACGAAAAGGACAACATAATAAATTTAACGAAAACCATACTGGGACTTCCCGAAAAGTTCCACATACTAGTAATAGATGATAACTCCCCTGACGGAACAGCGGGTGTTGTGGAAAACCTCCAGGATGAATTTCCCGATCAGCTGTTTTTGTTGAAAAGAGAAGGTAAGCTTGGTCTGGGGACCGCCTATATTACCGGTTTTAAATGGGCCATTGAGCGTAAGTACGAATACATTTTTCAAATGGACGCCGATTTTTCCCATGATCCCAGCGACCTGCCCCGGCTTCTCAGTACCTGCAGGGAGGGAGCGGATCTTGCGATAGGTTCAAGATACGTCTCGGGCGTTAATGTTATAAACTGGCCTATAGGAAGAATACTGATGTCTTATTTCGCCTCACGGTATGTGCGTTTTATTACCTGTATGAAAATATATGACACAACGGCCGGATTCAAGTGCTACAAAAGGAAAGTGCTGGAAGCCATTGATCTGGACAGTATAAAATTCAAAGGATACGCCTTCCAGATCGAGATGAAATTCAACGCATGGAAAATGGGTTTTAATATTGTGGAAATACCCATTATCTTTACTGAAAGAAAGCACGGGGTTTCCAAAATGAGTGGCGGCATTTTCAATGAAGCTCTCTGGGGGGTTATATTAATGAAAGTAAAAAGTCTGTTTAAAAAGTACAAAAAAAAGGAGCACAAGAAATAACAAAGAATCCCAATGCAACCTTTACTTATAAAAAACGCAAACGTTGTTAACGAGGGCAAAACCTTCAAAGCCCATATTTTTTGCAGGGACGGAATAATAGAGACTATTATTACCGATACTGAAATCCCCCCTCATATACCTCAGGGTAACCCCAAAATAATAGAGGCTAAGGGTAAGTTTCTCCTGCCTGGTATAATTGACGACCATGTGCATTTCAGAGAGCCCGGTCTTGAACCAAAAGGTGATATCTTTACAGAATCAAGGGCAGCCGCTGCCGGAGGCATAACCTCCTTTATGGAAATGCCCAACACTAAACCTCCCTGCGTTACTGAGGAGTTGCTGGAGGAAAAATTCCGGATCGCCTCGGAAAAGTCAATTGTCAATTATTCTTTTTACATCGGGGCCACCAACGATAACCTTGACGAGCTACTTGGGGCAGATCCCTCCAGGGTATGCGGAGTCAAAGTATTCATGGGATCTTCCACAGGCAATATGTTGGTAAACAATATAGAAAGCCTTGAGAAAATTTTCTCATCTGTCAAATTACCCGTGGCTGTTCACTGTGAAGACGAGGCAACAATTAAAAAAAACTCCCTTGAATTTGAACTAAAATACGGAGATGATATACCTGTAAAAATGCATCCCTGCATACGCAGCAGCGAGGCATGTTACTTGTCATCATCAAAAGCGGTAAGGCTTGCAAAAAAGCACGGGACGCGCCTGCACATACTTCACATAAGTACCGCAGATGAGCTGGAGTTGCTTGAAATCGGGAGCAATATCGAAGATAAAAAAATAACCGGCGAGGCTTGCATACACCATTTGTGGTTTGAAGAAAGCGATTACAAGAACCTGGGGACACTAATAAAATGGAACCCGGCGGTTAAAAGCCTGCGGGACAGGGAGATGTTGCGTGAAGGGGTGATCTCGGGTAAAATTGACATTATTGGAACAGATCATGCACCCCATAAACTGGAAGAAAAAAAACAGACTTATCTTAAAGCACCTTCCGGGGGACCTATGGTGCAGCACTCCCTTCCGGCAATGTTTGAGCTGGTCAAAAAGGGGGTATTCAAACCTGAGCTGATAGTCGAAAAAATGTGTCATGCACCGGCCAGAATATTTAATATTGAAAAAAGAGGTTTCATCAGAGAAGGATATTATGCCGATATAGTACTGGTTGATCCACGGCAATCCTGGCAGGTCAATTCCGGCAACATTCACTATAAATGCGGATGGTCACCTTTTGAAAATTCAGTTTTCAGCACATCGGTAACCCACACCATTGTGAACGGCACCCCGGTATATGAACACGGAAAGATAAACAGCGGCCACAGGGGTAAACAACTTATTTTCAACCGTTAAACCTTAAAAATTATGAGTACGATAAAAGAAAAAGAAACCACAAAAGAAGAACTGATCAAAATTGCAGGCCGCATGATGCTTGCGGCAAGAACAGCCCCCAAGGCAAGGGGGGGGGACACCCTGGAAATATTACTGGCTACCGGCAATACTATTAAAAAACTCTCTGAAAAAATGCTTGAAATTGGCAATAACCAAGACATTCATGCATTCAGACGGGATTCGGAAAATATTTTAAATTCACCGGTAATTTTTCTTGCCGGCTCAAGCATAAAAAGCATAGGTCTGAAAAAATGCGGGATGTGTGGCTTTCCAAACTGCGAGGAAAAGGACAAACACCCTGACCATCCGTGTTCGTTCAATTCCGGTGACCTGGGTATAGCTATAGGTTCGGCGGCTGCCGTTGCAATGGATAACAGAACCGACAACCGCATAATGTACACTGTAGGTCAGGCCGCACTGGAGCTGGGGTTATTCGGAAAGAGTATCAAAATAGCCCACGGCATACCCTTAAGCGCCACATCAAAAAACCCCTTCTTTGACAGGAAATAAATAAAAAAATGAGCAGGGAGAAAGCAGCTGTTTTATTCGTTGACACCACCCACCCGGTGCTTTCCGAGAAGCTGACCATGGCGGGCATGAAGTGTGAATACCGTCCCGATATAAAAAAGAGCGAAGTTGAAGAAAGCATTCACAGGTATGAGGGTTTAATAATCAGAAGTAAGTTCACCCTTGACAGGAAAATCCTTGAAAAAGGCGAAAGGTTAAAATTTATAGGAAGGCTGGGGTCCGGTCTTGAGAATATAGATACAGGATATGCCTTATCAAAGAATATAGCCTGTCTCAACTCGCCGGAAGGCAACCGGGATGCGGTGGGAGAGCATGCGCTGGGACTTTTGCTTTCTATAATGAACAACATTTCAAAATCAGACAATGAAGTAAAAGAGGGAAAGTGGTTCAGGGAGGTTAACAGGGGCACCGAAATACAGGGGAAAACCGTGGGCATTATCGGCTACGGAAACACCGGCTCTGCATTTGCACGTTGCCTCAAAGGATTCAACGCAAGTGTAATTGCGTATGACAAATACAAGTCAGGCTATTCGGATGATTATGTAAGGGAAAGCACCCTTGAGGATATTTTTGATAATGCAGACATACTTAGCCTGCATGTTCCCCTTACAAAAGAGACAACTTATATGGCAGACATCTCATTTCTGGGTAACTTTAAAAAAGATATATTCCTTTTAAATACATCAAGGGGAAAAGTGGTGAAAACACCTGCACTGGTCGAATACCTTAAAACAGGTAAAATAAAGGGAGCGGGACTGGATGTGCTGGAGTATGAGAAAAAAAGTTTTGAGGAGCTGCACAGGAAAGATTTGCCTGATTATTTCCATTTTCTCCTGGAGCACCCAAAGGTAATATTAACTCCCCATATTGCCGGATGGACTCATGAATCAAGTATAAAAATGGCCGAAATTCTTGCCGACAAAATAATTGAGCGTTTCGGAGCCGGGTTTTAAAAACGATATTATTAAAAATATTGCCGAGCGGCTATTTCAGGACAAATCTGACTGTGTTTCTTGTGCGCTGCTCGAGTAGGACACTCCTGCCTTTTATCATTTTATCGACAGCCTCCTGAGTGTAGTATCTTATGGTTACAAGCTCAAGGTTTTGATTGTATCGAACACTAAAATCATCGCGAAGACTTTCGGTTAGTTTAAATATTATGGAATTGTTATTGTCAACACAAAGCGAGAAGTTGACCGCGGAGTTCTGTATAAGGTTAACTTTGATGCGGTGTCTGAAAAAAAATGCAAAAATTTGGCTGAGCCTGCCTTCTGCAACAAATGAAAAATCCTTCGGTACAATTGATATAAGCAACTGGTTTTTCTTTATTATGAAAACCGGCTTCGCCGCTTTCTGCCCAACATCATCACAAATAACCGTACCTGCCGCCTGCGGATCGTAAAAAGACTTTACAAAAAGGGGAATGTTTTTGTTTTGGAGGGGCTTAACAGTTTTGGGGTGTATTACCTTTGCTCCGAAAAATGAAAGCTCAATGGCTTCAAGGTATGAAAGCCGGTCTATCTTTTCAGCATCCGGGAATATTTTGGGATCGGCCGTAAGAACACCCGGCACATCCTTCCAGATCACAACCCGCTGTGCATCAAGCAGACTTGCAAGTATGGCGGCAGTATAATCCGAACCCTCACGCCCAAGTGTAGTATAAAACCCTCCTTTGTTACCTCCTATGAAACCCTGTGTTAGAAACACACCGAATTCATTACGGTTTAAAGCCGCAGTCAGCTGCCGGCCGGCCCCCTCCCAGCAAACCAACGCCTCTCGGTAATTATCATCGGTTAAAAGCCAGTCGCGTGCATTCAGCCACTGATTTTTTATATTTATTGAATTCAGGTAGGCACTGACTATTTTTGTCGAAAGAAGCTCACCGGCAGTTACAAGCTGGTCATAATTAAAATCGAAATCAGAAGATGGAGCTTTATTCAGCTTATTCTCGAGGCTATCAAACAAATCCGAAAACTCACGGTAAACAGGATGAGAAGGGTCATCAAACAGCTGGCGGATTATTTCAAGGTGATACAGCTTGCATTCCCGGAGCAATTCAAATCTCTCATCATTTTGCCTGTACCATGCCTTAAGTATACCTTCCAGTGCGTTGGTTGTTTTCCCAAAGGCAGAAACAACGATCATCAGATCTTCCCTGCAATGTGAAACAATTTTAGCAGCATTTTTTATGGCATCAGCCGATCTTACCGAAGCTCCTCCAAACTTGTATACTATCATCAATTCCCAGATTATTGTCCGGCTGCAAAGTTAGTACCTTATCAGCTTATTAAAAGGTCGTTCAAAAAATTTTTTAACCGGAAGGTATTATTTATCTTTGTGTGACCATGTTAATACACAAAAATAAAATAACCAAGTAAAACTCATTTACAGAAATGAAGGGCTATAAAATTACCACTCTTAATGAGTATATCATCAGACGCCAGGCTGATTACCCTTATGCCAAGGGAGAGCTCACAAGACTTCTTTACAATATCGGCGTGGCTGCAAAAGTTGTTACCAAGAAGGTGAATAAAGCGGGACTTGTTGATATCCTGGGCAACATTGGGAATGTTAATGTACAGGGTGAAGATGTTATGAAACTTGATGTTTTTGCAAATGAGAGTTTCATCTCAAGCATGAAGGCCAGCGGCGAATGCTGTGGTATAGCATCTGAGGAAAATCAGGAGATTGTTACTTTCGATGACGGCTTGTCGCGCGATGCCAATTACATTATGTGCGTTGACCCGCTTGACGGTTCCTCAAACATAGATGTAAACGTATCTATAGGCACCATTTTTTCAATTTACCGTCGCATCAGCCCACGCGGGAGCAAAGCCGAGGCTGCTGATTTTATGCAGGCAGGGAACAAGCAGGTGGCTGCCGGGTACGTCATATACGGCTCTTCAACTATGCTGGTATACACAACGGGCAACGGTGTTGCAGGCTTTACCCTTGACCCCTCCATTGGTGAGTTCTGTCTTTCAAATCACAATATCAAAACACCGGAAAAAGGTAAAATCTACAGTATAAATGAGGGAAATTACTCTCATTTCCCGGAAGGTATAAAAAAATTCATTAAATACTGCCAGGAAAGTGACCCTGATACCAAAAGACCTTACACGTCGCGTTACATAGGTTCGCTTGTCGCCGATTTTCACAGGAACCTTCTCAAAGGCGGAATTTTTTTGTATCCCCCAACACTGAAGGCTCCGCAAGGAAAACTGAGGCTGATTTATGAGTGCAATCCCATTTCATTTATATCTGAACAGGCAGGAGGAAAATCAGTAACAGGCGAAGAGAGGGTGCTGGACATTGTTCCACAGGATCTGCACCAGCGCATACCCTTTTATACCGGCAGCAAAAATATGGTTGAGAAGGTTGAACAGTTCCTCGGGGAGAGTTAAAAACCCTGAAAGATCCCGTTCAGCTGATTAATCCGGTGTTGCATATAACAAAAGAGACCGGGGTGCGTTTTTATTGATTAGTAAAAAAATGCGGCTAATTCGGATAATAAAGATTTTTGCAAAGTGACCGGTAAAATAGCAAACATTTATTCCAGCACCGAGAATTGTGATCTGCTGTGCAAACAAATCAGCAAAAAGGAGGCTTCCGTTTCACGGGTTAAAGGTCTGAGGGGATCCTCTGTGCCGCTTTTTTCTTCATCTGTAATAAAAAAAAGCGGAGGCAGCCACCTCTTTATACTTAACGACAAAGAAGAGGCTGCATATTTTTTGAATGATCTGGAGAGCTTTTGTCAAAACGGTCAGCTCCATTTTTTTCCATCAGCCTACAAACGTTCAGTACAGTTCGGACAGAAAGACCCGGACGGTATGATACTGCGCACCGGTTTGCTCAATGAGTTACTCTCGGAGGCAGGCGGCAAAATTATTGTAACATATCCGGAAGCTCTCTCTGAAAAGGTCGTTACCCGTAAAAATCTGGCTAACAACACACTCACGCTAAAAAAAGGAGAAAAAATAAGCATTGAGTTCACCGAGGAGGTGCTGACCGAATACGGCTTCACCAAAGCAGATTTCGTTTACTCCCCGGGTGAGTATTCGGTAAGGGGCAGTATAGTCGACATTTTTCCCTTTTCGGCCGAATTGCCCTCCCGCCTGGATTTCTTTGGCGATGAAGTGGATTCTATAAGAGAGTTCGATATTGAATCACAGCTTTCCAAGGGAGAAAAGGGAACAGTTTCAATAGTCGCGGATGTTCAGGATGTTTACAAAGAGGCTTCAGGGGAGGGAAAAGCAGAGAGGGAGTCTTTCTTTAGTTTTATAGGCAAAGATACGGTTGTGTGGATAAACGATGCCGGTTACTGCATGGAAAAGATCGGGGAAATATTCGAGAGCACCACTATCAAAGGGGAAGACGAAGCCGAAGAAACCCTGGAAACCCAGGACAAAGCAAGTTTTTTAATATCCGGCAACCAATTTAGTGAAGAAGTAAAAAGGTTCAGGCTTGTCGAATTCGGCCACCATAATTTTTTTGACCCCCGGATACAACTGGAGTTTAACACCTCTCCCCAGCCGGCTTTCAACAAGAATTTCGAGCTGCTTACAACCACATTGGCCGAAAACAGTGAAAAAGGTTACTCCAATTATATATTCTCGGAAAACGAAAAGCAGTTCGAGCGACTTAAAGATATATTCATTGAAACTTATGGTGAAATTAAGTTTACCCCGGTGCATGCAAACATGCATGCCGGTTTTACCGATCATGACCTGAAAATATGCTGCTTTACCGACCACCAGATATTTGAGCGATACCACAAGTACCGCCTGCGCAGTAATTTTACCAAAAGCGAATCGCTCACACTGAAAGAGCTTCACGGCCTTCACCCAGGCGATTATGTAGTGCACGCCGATCATGGAATAGGAATTTTCGGCGGCATTGAAAAGATAAATATCAACGAAAAAGTACAGGAATCTGTACGCCTTGTCTTCAAAGACAATGATCTCCTGTTTGTCAGCATTCATTCGCTTCACAGAATTTCAAAATACAAGGGAAAAGACGGGGTGCCCCCAAAAATATACAAGCTCGGATCGGGTGCATGGAAGAGGCTCAAGGACAAAGCCCGCAATAAAGTTAAGGATATTGCAAGGGAGCTGATAGTCCTCTACGCCAAAAGGAAAAAAGAAAAGGGCTTCGCTTTTTCGCCCGATTCATATTTGCAGAAAGAGCTCGAGGCATCATTTTTATACGAGGATACACCCGATCAGCTAAAAGCCACAAATGCCGTGAAGGAACAGATGGAATCCGACTCCCCAATGGATATACTAGTTTGCGGCGATGTAGGGTTCGGCAAAACTGAAGTTGCCATAAGAGCTGCTTTCAAGGCGGTGGCAGACAACAAACAGGTAGCGGTGCTTGTACCCACTACTATACTGGCAATGCAACACTACAACACTTTCATGGAAAGACTTAAGGATTTTCCATGCAAAATTGAATATGTAAGCCGTATGAAATCTCCTGCCCGCCAAAAAGAGATTGTAAAAAAAGCTGAAAGCGGTGAAATTGACATAGTAATCGGAACGCACCGACTTATTAGGGATGACGTTCATTTTAAAGATCTGGGATTACTGGTAATTGATGAAGAGCAGAAATTCGGGGTAAGTGTCAAGGAAAAGCTAAAAAAAATAAAGCTAAATGTAGACACTCTTACCCTCACGGCAACGCCTATCCCCAGAACACTTCAGTTTTCCCTCATGGGAGCAAGGGATCTGTCTATTATAAATACTCCTCCACCTAACAGGCATCCGATCCTGACCGAGCTGCACACTTTCAATCATGACATTATCCGTGAGGCTATAACTTATGAAGTTCAGCGGGGCGGACAGGTCTTCTTTATACACAACCGCGTTCAAAACATAGAGTTTATAGAAAACCTGGTACAAAAACTCTGCCCGGGTGTTAAAACAGTTGTAGCTCACGGGCAAATGAAAGGGAACCGCCTGGAGCAGATAATGCTCGGTTTTATTTCCGGGAAATATGATGTGCTGATATCGACCAATATAATTGAATCGGGTCTGGATATTCCAAATGCAAACTCGATAATAATCAACAATGCCCATCATTTCGGCCTGAGCGATCTTCACCAGCTGCGCGGCAGGGTCGGGCGCTCAAATATAAAAGCCTTCTGCTACCTTCTTGCACCGCCTTTGAGCACTCTGACAAAAGAGGCGCGCAGCAGGCTGAAAGCCGTCGAGGATTTTTCTGAGCTTGGAAGCGGATTCAATATAGCCATGCAGGACCTGGACATAAGAGGTGCAGGAAATCTCCTTGGCAGAGAGCAAAGCGGTTTTATAACCGATATGGGACTTGAAACATACCAGCGGATAATCAATGAAGCTCTTGAGGAGCTAAAAACCGGGGAATTTGCCGGACTTTTCCGGCAGTCAGAAGATGACTCCAATAAAGGGCTTAAGCAATATGCAAGTGATTGCCAGATAGATACAGACCTTGAAATACTTTTTCCCGACAGCTACATACCGAATGTTACTGAAAAACTGAACCTTTACAGGCAACTAGATAACATAGAAAGTGAAGAGGGGCTTGAGAAATTCGAAAAGGCACTCGAAGATCGCTTTGGGAAACTACCCCTTGAATCAAAAGAGCTTCTGAACGTGGTCAGGCTCAGGTGGACGGCAATGTCGCTGGGCTTCGAAAAAGTCATCCTCAAGAACGAACGTATGGTAGTTCATTTTATATCCAACAAAATGTCACAGTACTACCAATCTTCACTTTTTGCGGGAATAATAATGTTCCTGCAAAAGCAACCCGACCGGTTTAAAATAAAGGAATCCAAAAACAGGCTTTCCCTGACCGTAGAAGGCATCAAATCGGTTAAGGAGGCAATGGAAGTACTTGAAACTATACTGCAAAAAGCTCAGCAGGAAGCCCCGGTGCATACAAACCACTAATATGTAAACGATACCCGCTGAACCACAGAATTCTCCATTTTTAATCAAATGAAACGCTTTTCTCCCCGGCGGTTACTTCAAACGGCAAAATATTCTCCCTTGGTGCAAGCGGACAGGTTGCATAGTCGGAAAAAGCACAAGGGGGGTTGTAAGCCTTGTTAAAGTCAATTTCCACCTTTCCATCTTCGTCTGGCCCTCCAACACTTAAAAACCTTCCTCCCCCATAAGTCTCCAGTCCGCTTGTTTCATCCCCGAAAATAAGGAACAAGCTCTCTGAACTGCCGGTTGGATAAAGCCTGTGAGTTTCTCCCTGATATTCAAATTTAAGAGTGCCGGCAACCGTTTCTTCACTTACATCACCCAGCACATCAGGGATTTCAATTGTTTTACCCTCTGTATCCTCAATGAAACGGGCCTCAATGATCCAGTCCATATCCGCGGGATAACGATCAATCGAGTCAAGCTTGCCGAGGCGGGGATGCAGAAAATCGCGGAGGCGAATTCCTGTACGCTCGCCTCTTCTTATCAGGAAAAACTCCATTGAATCAACTTCAAGTCTTGTTGCCCTTCCCCCAGCATCGCTTACAAGCATTTTTCTCTCCACCTGCCCGTCTTCCGATTTGATTGTCACCCCGGGTTCTGCAACAAACTCAACGGTATCATTTTCAAATATCATTTTCCCGATATTTTCCGGTCCTCGCGGAAAAACATGATCACTATCCTCATCCGAGCCCAAAGTGTTCTCACCCTCTTCCAGCCAGAATAACCCGGCAAGGTTCAGCCAGCCACCGGGAGCCTTCAGACGCTCAAGCCTTTTTGAATCCCATTGAGCAATAGAGTCTGCATACTCCTGTGCACTCATAGTTTCTTCGGTTTCCCCGCAGGAGAAAAAGAAAGCCGCTGCAGCAAGAAGTGTTAAAAAAGCCTTTGTTCTGTTTGCAATTAACATTTGAATTTTTTTATATGACTAAAAATCAGTAACTTCATCAAAGAACCCCTTTGTTTGTTCAATATTTTTATAATCAAAGGGGAAAATAGCATCTGTCAAAACCCAAAAATAAAGATTTTTTTATCCTTTTTGAAAAAACGCACATAAATAAACGGTTATTTCTTTGCAAACCCTGTTCCTAAAAGGCAATCATTGCATTATAATTGAAAAAATAATTTAAATTTTAATAAAACAAACCTCATACCCTGATTCGTTTAATAATTGCTACTTCAACTTAATTTATGCAAATGAGGAGTTATTTCAGATTTTTGCCGTTGCTTTTATTTTTCACAACAGGGTGCTTTTGTTTCCAAAGCTTGTCAGCTCTCAGCTTAACTGGTAAAAATTCCCCTGAAATCAACAATGAAGAACAAAAAACACAAACCAGCGGTAAAGAAAAGTATGAAAACAGGGCCAATTTGCCCGGCGATGACAGTCTCAGCGGAAAATGGGTATTGGAAAAAATAGACGGCAAACCCGTTGAGATGCCCTTATCAAAAGATAATCCGTATATGGAAATAGAGCTTGGCGACAGTACCATTTCCGGATACGGGGGCTGCAACAGGTTTCACGGCAGGGCAAAGCTGGAAGAGAAAAAACTGTTAACAAAACAGATTATATCGACAAAAATGTTGTGCCTTGATACGCAACACATAGAGGACTCTTTTCTTGGAACACTCTCGGCAGGCCGGCTTGAGTTTTCAATTGAAGACTCTGTTTTGACACTGAGCAATAGCAAAATACATCTTACCTTTAAAAAAGCGGAAAAAAATTAACACTCAATTCCTTTCCTTCCCTTAACACCTTCACGAAAATAATGTTTGATCTCTTTCATTTCAGTAACAAGATCGGCAGCTTCAAAAAATTCAGGCGGCGCTGATCTTCCGGTAAGTATCACTTCCATCCGGAAGGGCTTTTCCTTCAGCAGTGCTGTTACTTCCCCTGCATCCAGCAAAGAGAAATGAACAGCGATACAAATCTCATCCATTATAACCACATCATACCGGTTGCTGCGTATTGCAGAAGCCACTTGATTGAAACCCTCCCTGGCTTCATCAATATCTTTTTGTGAGGGCTCGCCCTCAATAAAGCAGGTGTGACCGTACTGCCTTACCTCAATGGAGGTAATATATTTAAGTGAATCCAGCTCGCAGTAATGCATTCCTTTTACAAACTGTGCCAGCAATACCTTCTTCTGCGCACCGGCTGCCCTTACAGCAAGTCCTATAGCCGCCGTTGTTTTACCCTTTCCGTTACCGGTGTATAAATGAATGTAACCTTTATTCTCTGACATATAATTCAATTTTATTGAAAACCTTTATAAGCTTACCCTCTTGTGATTTGCAAGAGGAAAAATGATTTACAAAAGTAATAAATATAATTATCTCTTCCCTGTGCCCAGATACGGACAATTGTGTTCGCTAACGTACAATACGTATAAACCGGCCGGGAAGTATAAAAACAGAAATGCTGCAATAACAAACTGTTATAGTGAAACTTAGCTTATTTGGCATAAATTTGGATTATATTTTAAAAAAAAACAAATATGCACATTCTCTATATTTTAAGGTCAGCTTTCAGGTCAATACGCGGTAATATACGCAACTCCCTTATAAATATAATAGGTTTGGCTGCCGCACTGACCGTTTTTTTACTTATAGTAATCTATGTTAATTTCCAGTACTCTTTCAACAACCATATACCCCACTCCGAAGAAATTTTCAGGCTTGAAATGGGTTTTCACGGAATTACAAATGCACTCCACGGGCCTGACTATTCTATGCAGCTACCTGAAGTAAAGAGCTTTTGCAGGATCGCCTACTACGGGGGGTCGCTTTTCTACCAACCGGACGAACATTCACCGGCAATAAGAACTTCAACTTCAGGTGTAGTGGCAGACAGCTCTGTGATTGACATGTTTGACATAAAGATCAGGGAGCAGTATTCTGAATCCTTACTGCAGACACCCCGCTCGATCCTTATATCTGAGGATCTTGCAGAAAAAATGTTCTCAAGCACACCTGTTGGGGGCAAAAGGGTGTCTCTGGAAAATATGCACGACCTTGTAATTGAAGGGGTATTCGAGACACTGCCTCCCGAGTCGACTATGAGTTTCGACGCAATTTTCTCGCTCGATCTGCTGCCCTTTACTTACGGTAATCCCGATTATCTTAAAAATCAGGGAATATGGCGTTATGAAACATTTTTAAGGCTTGATCCCGGTAACAGGGAGGAGGTTGTCAGGAAAACAGAGGAAATTGTAAAAGATCAATATAAAAGGTCGGGCACCGAATTTGCCGATGAAAATATTGAAGTTAACCTGATGCCGCTTGAAGATATCTATTTTTCAGAAACCATTGACACCCTGCATAAACACGGTGATAAAAACAACAATTTAATATTCACTATTATCGCTGGCTTCGTACTGATAATAGCAGGCATCAACTTTATGAACCTGTCAACCGCCCAGGCAGGGGCAAGGTCAAAGGAGACCGGACTCAAAAAGATACTGGGCGCCGGAAGGATGAGCCTCATTATGCAAATATGCGCCGAAGGTGTATTTATAGTGTTCTTCTCCATATTAATTGCCCTTGGGCTAACTGAACTACTGTTGCCCTGGTATTCGGAATTTGTAAATATTGAACTCGGCCTGCATTTCACATTCCGTAACATCATACTGCTCATTATAGTCGCCCCCCTTGTTCTTGGATTATTGTCCGGGCTTTTCCCCGCCTTTTACCTCAGCAGGGTCTCGCCGGCAACAATTCTGAAAAAAGAGATGGTTACCGGGAAAAGCGGAATGAGGCTGCGATCATTTCTGACTGTTTTTCAGTTCAGTATCAGCATTATTCTCATTGTGGGGACACTTGTTGTGAACAAACAGCTCGGGTTTGCAAGAAATTATGACCCCGGCTACACCACGGAAAACATTATACAAATACCCCTTAATAACCAGATTAATGACAAGTTTGATGTTTTCAAGGAAAACAGCCTTGCCAACCCTTCAATAGAAGGAGTAACCCGGATGAACCAGGCTATTTACCAGGCAGGCAGTGTCTGGAGCGTTTTTCATAATGATAAGAATTTCACATGGCCTTTTATCCAGGTTGATGAAGATTTTGCAAAGGTTTTCGACATTGATATTGTTAAAGGTGAGGATTTTTCAGAAAGTATGCTTCAAAGAGGAGAACGGGTATTTCTTGTAAATGAGCTGGTAATCGGGGCTTTTGAAACAGACGACATACTGAACGAAACCGTTAATGATAACGAAATTGTGGGAGTAGTGAATAATTTTCACACAGCATCACTTAAATCAGATGTGCAGCCGGTAACAATAGCCTTGAGCCCTGCCGGTGCAGCAGCTTTTGGGTTTGTACGCCTGAATCCGGTAAACCACGGTGAAGCCCTTACATCACTTGGAAGCATCTGGAGCGATTTATCACCGGATTATCCCTTTGAGTATGAATATCTGACAGACAAAATTGAAAATGCCTATATTTCTGAAAAAAAGTTCATGGAACTTTTCATTTACTTTGCACTTGTTTCGATAATACTTTCGTGTCTGGGACTTTTTGCACTTGCATCATACACCACTGAAAACCGCGTAAAGGAGATCTGCATAAGAAAAGTACACGGAGCAACCAGTCATGGTATAAGTATGAACCTTTCATTCGACCTTACAAAAAAGGTGATCATATCAAACCTGATTGCCTGGCCGTTGGCCTGGTATTTCATGAGCAGTTGGCTGGAGAATTTTGTTTACAGGACGGGCCTCGGGGCAGGTGAGTTTCTCCTGGCCGCACTTATTGCACAAGCGATTGCACTTGCAACCGTTTCATGGCATGTATACAATACAGCAAGGAAAAATCCAGCCGAAACCCTCAGGTACGAATAATATAAACCAACCCGGCCATTGAACCCGGTCAAAACCATCGTTTGCCGGTAACAATTCCCAACTATTGAGAAAAAACTTTAACACCGGTATTTTTCAGTAACCATCCGGCTGCCCGGGAGGATTAAATAGGCTATGGCAAAAACTGACTATATGGAAAAACAAAATTTTCATTAATTTTGTTATACAAAAACAGTATTGTTCTGCGGTGAACCGGGCAACACTTGCGGCTCTGGAGGAGCCGGGGTTAGAGCCCTGGCAGGAGAACACCAAAACAAGATATCATGGCTAAAACTTCAATACACGGGGTTACAATTGAAATAATACAGGGAGATATTGCAAACCAGCCCGGCACAGATGCGGTGGTCAACGCTGCCAATGCGCAGTTGCGTATAGGAGGCGGAGTGGCCGGCGCCATACACAGGGCGGCGGGACCGGGTCTTGAGGAAGAGTGCCGCAAAAAGGCGCCTATCAAGCCGGGAGAAGCAATAATAACCGGCGCCCACAATCTGCCAAACAGTTTTGTTATCCATTGCCTGGGTCCGGTTTACGGAATCGACAACCCTTCCGACAAGCTGCTGGCCTCATGTTACAAAAACGCAATTAAACTGGCTGAAGAAAAGGGAATAGAATCGATTGCTTTCCCTGCAATTTCAACAGGCGCATTCGGCTACCCTTTTGAACCGGCAGCAAAAATAGCTCTTGAATCAGTTCTTGAAACACTTACACAACTCTCATCGGTCAGCCTTATACGATTTGTATTGTTCTCATCAGAAGAAAAAGTGATTTTCGAACAACTGCTTAATAAGCTTAAGCCGGGTGAAACGTCATAACTGAACAGGCAGCGACCCATTATAAAACCAAACCGCACAGCAATGAAACCCAAATTTTCCCTTAACCTTGGAAAGCCTTTCGGAATAAGAGTATCAGTGCACTGGACATTTTCCCTTCTAATAGTTTGGATTGTCTTTATTAGTCTTAACCGTGGACTTGAATTTAACCAGATCTTGATGCATCTTTTTTTCGTCCTGACACTTTTTGCCTGTGTTGTTCTCCACGAGTTCGGACACTCGCTTACGGCAATCAAGCTGGGGGGGAAGGTTCAAAGTATTACCCTTTTGCCCATTGGTGGGATTGCCAATATCACCGAAATGCCTGAAGATCCTAAAGATGAGTTTTGGGTATCGGCTGCCGGCCCACTGGTAAATGTAGTTATTGCCGGTTTATTATGGTTATATCTTTCACTGACCCCCGCTCCATCATTCGATGAAATTGAATATGGGACAATAACCGCCGGCAACTTCCCCATATTATTGATGACCGCCAATTTGTTCATAGTGGCTTTCAACCTGATCCCGGCTTTTCCCCTGGACGGGGGGCGCCTTTTCAGGTCAATACTTTCTATGAACATGAGCCGGCTGAAAGCAACCAGGATTGCAAAAGATATCGGCCAGGTGTTTGCGTTTCTTTTCATTTTTGCAGGGCTGTTCTTTAATCCATTCCTTGTGATAATCGGTTTTTTTGTATTGCTTGGTGCTAAAGCCGAATACGAAATGATGACCTACAAGGAGATATTGGACAACTACACTGTGGGAGACCTTGTTAAAACCGATTATGAAGTACTTGATGAAAATAAAACACTCGCTGAAGCGGCAGAAAAGCTCACCCATATTTACAACCGCGGCTTCGTTGTCACCTCAGGCGGGGAGTATGCCGGACTGCTTACGAAAAACGATCTGATAAAAGGTCTGAACACCCATGGCAAAGAAGGAATTGTTAAAGATGTGATGAGCAGGGATATTGAACCCTACAGCCCAGGGATGAAGCTCTTTGATGCCTACAAGAATATGCACAAGAACAGGCAGGATATAGTACCGGTAATGGACAGCCGCGAATTTAAAGGAATTATTGATCTGGAGAGTATAAACGAATTTTTCCTTATAAAGAAGGCCCTGAAATAAAAAAAGAGAAACTAAAAAAACAGGCCGAAGCCTTTGCAGGACCAAATGATATAACCAGGTAATTCGCTGAAAAAAGAGTTTTTAAAGGATTACTATCAAAATAACCAGCATTACAATAACAATAATTGCCAGCAGGCCGCACCCGCGAGTGTTTGGATAATCGTCATGCAGCATTTCCCCGCTGCTTTTACCCTTGTTCATTTATGAACCGTTAAAGAAGTTAATATTCCCGCGTCCGCATTCATGCAATCCTGCACCGCCGGGGTTGTAAATAAAATACGAGAGCCGGGCAGGAAAGTTTCAATATTTTTTTTCAAAAATCCCTATATTTACGGACACTTAAATCCCAAAAAATTGCTTACCATGCTTATAAAGGATTTGCACAACTGCAAAGAGTTTGTTGCAGGCGATAATACTATGTTGCGCGAGATCCTGCATCCGGGAAAAGCGGATTTAAAAATCCACTACAGTCTCGCACACGCAAAGGTAAAACCCGGGAAGGCTTCCCTTCCCCACAGGCTGAAAACTTCCGAGGTATACTATATACTCCGCGGGGAGGGAATAATGCATATTGACAATGAAAAAGCCGAAGTGGGCTCAAACCAGACTGTCTACATACCCCCTGACGCGGTTCAGTATATCGAAAATACCGGTGAGGTTGACCTGGAATTCCTTTGTATAGTAGACCCTGCCTGGAAACCCGAGGACGAGGAAATACTTTGACAAAAGCAAATAATTTTTTTTCTTTAGATATTAATTTTTAAGCAACCTATATCACAATCAATCCACATTAAAACATTTGAATATGAAGAAACTTAAATTCAAATACCCGCTATTCATCCTGGGTATTATTGTAACTTTCCTTATAACTCCCATGCAAAGCCATACCTTTGCATGGGAAATAAGGGAGGATAAAACCTGTGAGGCCAAAAGCAGCACCTTAAAAAGCACCAGGGAAGCTGCACCTGCAACCGCCGGCACCAAAAACGGCCTGACCAACAATTTTAATTCGAGCAACGGGGAAAGCTCTCCCTCTTTGGAAGAAAAAGTTGACGAGCTTTTCGTAAGATGGGACACCTGCTGGACGCCCGGTGTAGCCGTGGCGGTTGTCAAAGATGGTGATATAGTATACAGTAACGGTTACGGGTATGCCCATATGGAATATGATATTCCGGTAACACCCTCTACAATCTTCCACATTGCCTCAGTCTCAAAACAGTTCACCACCTTTTCAATTTTGCTTCTTGAAGAGGATGGAAAACTCTCTCTTGACGACGAGGTAGGCAAATACATTGAGGAGCTGCCGGATTTTGGTAAAAGTATAACCCTGAGAGACCTGGCTCATAATATAAGCGGACTGAGGGATCAATGGAACCTTCTTGGAATGGCCGGCTGGCGATTAGATGATGTTATTACAACCGACCACGTGCTGCGTCTTGTAAGCAGACAAAATGAGCTCAATTTCGAACCGGGTGAAGAATATCTCTACAGCAACACAGGATTCACTCTTTTGGCTGAAGTTGTGGCAAGAGTTTCGGGCAAATCTTTTGCAGAATTTACAAAGGAAAGGATCTTCGAGCCACTTGGAATGACAAACACTCTTTTTTACGACGACCATGAAAAAATCGTCAAAAACAGGGCTTATTCCTACGGCCCAAGGGAAGAGGGGCACAGAAAGCGGGTGCTGAGCTATGCCACGGTAGGTGCAACAAGCCTTTTTACCACCGTAGAGGACATGAAACACTGGTCTAACAATTTTGACAACCCTTCCGTGGGAACACCTGAAATGATCGAAAAAATGAACACCCGTGCAGTACTCAATAACGGGGATACCATAAGCTATGCACTGGGACAAAGCGTAGGGACATACAAAGGGCTGAAAAGGATAAGTCACGGTGGCGCCGACGCGGGATACCGCACACACTTTGCAAGATTTCCCGAACAGGACTTTTCGGTTATAGTTTTCAGCAACGACGCTTCTTTCAACTCAACTTCCATGGCGATGAGTGTTGCCGACATTTACCTTGAAGATCAACTTGAAGAGGAAAAGGAAGAAGAAGAACCTGACTGGGAAGAAAAGCGCGTTGAGGTTGAAAACAGAATAAAAGAGATGTACTGCGGCCAGTTTGAACTGGAGCCCTACAATTATATTACTGTTTCACTAGAGAACGACACACTTTTCTGGGAAACTACAACATCACGGCAAAAAAGCGAACTGCTTCCCCTCTCGCAAACGGAGTTTGTAATTAAAAGAACAGGAACTAAGATTGAATTCAGGGAGGATAACCAAAATGAATTCAATAAGCTGGTTTTGAGGCAAAATGACAGGGAAAGGGAAGCTCCGAGAGTGGAGCCTTTCGATCCGGAACAAGTTGACCTTTCCGAATATACCGGTGAGTTTTACAGCGAAGAAATCAACACAACATACTCATTTGAAATTAAAAAGAATGAAGATGGTGAAAAACAGCTCATGGCAGGTCAGCTTCGAGTGGGTGATTTTGAACTTACACCTTTGACCCCCGACTTTTTCAGGGGTGCACAATGGTCGTTCAACCGAATAGAGTTTGTAAGGGATGAAAACGGTGAAGTTTCAGGATGTAAGGTATCCAGCGGCAGAGTTAGGAACTTGCGCTTCGAGAAATTAGACCAATAAAAAAACTTAACAAAAATACTTATGCAACGAACATCTATAGTCATTTTTATAATTACTATTTTAACAGCTGCCTGTTTTATTGGCAACACCTCTGAAGTATACGGACAAAAAGCTGAAAATGAAAAACTTGAGGGGCTGGACCAGTTTATTGAAAAAGGGATGGCAGACTGGGAGATCCCGGGCATGTCGGTTTCTATTGTAAAAGATGGTGAAATTGTTTATGCCAAAGGATTTGGAGTTAAAAAGATGGGAGAAGAGGAGGCGGTTGACAAACATACACTTTTTGGTATTGCCTCGGTTACAAAGGCTATGACCGCCACCGCCCTTGGGATCCTTGTTGAAGAAGGGAAAATTGAATGGGATGACAGGGTAAGGGATCATCTCGAATGGTTTGAACTATCTGATCCGTGGGTTTCTGAACATGTCACAATCCGCGATATTTTGTCGCACAAAGTTGGAATAGGTCGTATGACCGGAAATCGTCTTCTTTTCATGCCCCACAGGGATCCCCGAACTATAATGAAGCATTTAAAGCACCAGCCTTTTGAAGCGCCTTTCCGCTCCACCAGTGTCTACAGCAATGTTATGTACATGGTGGCAGGTATGGTAATTGAAGAAGTCTCCGGAGAGAAATGGGACGAATTTGTTGAAAGCAGGATATTTGAACCTCTCGGAATGGAAAAATCAAACGCCTCATTCGAAAAACTCCTCGAAAGTGAAAATGTAGCCTGGCCCCACCAGGAAATTAAAGGAGATGTTCAAACCATACCGCGGAGAAGTTTCGACAATGTGGGCCCGGCCGGGGCAGTGAACTCTTCCGCTTATGAAGCGGCCAGGTGGATGAAGGTCAATCTGGGAGAAGCCGGGGAATATAAAGGAAAACGCATAGTGGATGAAAATATAATGCGTCAGGTTGCACAGCCTCAACAGGTGAATTCAATGAGAGATCCTTACAGGGATTGCCTTACAGGTTACGCCATGGGATGGGGACTGAACGAGTATGAGGGGTACCGGACTGTTCAGCATTCCGGGGCGATCGACGGAATGAACACCACACTGGTGCTTGTACCGGAGCTGGAGCTTGGTATCTTTGTAACTGGAAACCTTTTCAACAATTTACGTTCGGCAATTGCAAACCATATTATGGATATATTCATGGGTGTTGAAAGAGAATTCGACTGGCACGAGCATTATTACGAACGCCACACTCAAAGGAAAAAAGCTGCACTTGAAAGACGAAATGAGGTTCACGAGTCAAGGGGGGAGAACACCACACCCACTCACCCTCTGAAAGAATACACAGGCAGCTATTTTGACAAGGTGTATGACGATCTGGAGGTTAAACTGGGAAGTGACGGCAAGCTTGAACTCCATTTATGGGGAGACGGAGAAACCATAGCCGATCTTGAACACTGGCATTATGACACTTTCCGTGCCGTATGGAGGAATCCCGCTATGCGGGAAAAATTTGTAACATTTGATCTTGACCGGGACGGGAACGTGGAGACTGTTAATGTAAATTTCACGTTGCGGCCTATAGTTTTGCAGGCAGGTATATATCCGGCCAATTATTACAGAATTGTTTCCTTCGAGCGTGTAGATTAAGCTATAACACCAGAGCAGGCTTGATCATTTAACATAAAAATCAAGCAAAATCTGACTGTTAAGAGAAACGCAAAGGCGGTCTCCTTTATTTACGGGTCCAACCCCCGCGGGGGTTCCCGTAAATATAAGATCTCCAATTTTGAGGGTAAAAAACCTGGAAACATAGCTTATGAGCTCATCAACGGGAAATATCATATCAAGGGAACTTCCCTTTTGAACTGTTTTTCCGTTTATGTCAAGCTGCAGGCGCATATCGTTTAAATCTTTTATATCCTCCTTCTTTAAAAATTTACCTACCGGGGCGGAGTGGTCAAAACCTTTGGCTATCTCCCACGGCAACCCCTCTTTTCTGAATTTTCTTTGCAGGTCTCGTGCGGTAAAATCTATACCTACACCAACCTCAGAATAGTACCTGTAAGCGAATCTTTTATCAATGTGCCTGCCAATACGATCTATCTTGATCACCAGCTCGGCTTCATAATGAATATTCTGAGAAAATTCAGGATAATAAAAAGGATTGTTGTTCCTGAGCAATGCTGTATCGGGTTTAATAAAAATAAGGGGGGCTTCAGGAACACAGTCGTTTGATTCCTTTACATGATCCATGTAGTTAAGGCCAATACAAATTATCTTCATCTCCAGCCTTGTCAAATCTTTATTTGTTAAACTTTCTAAGCTTTATTGCCGTCAGCACATTCTTTGTATACCTTGGGAAATCGGCATTCATTATCCAGCCGAAGTAACCGGGGTCCTTTTCCAGAACCTCCTCTACGGAACGACCCTTGTATTTTCCAAAGTTAAAAATTTCAACATCATCTTCATTGTAAATTATACGACCAGCAAAGTCAACACTGCGGTTGTGTGAAGAGAATTTCGAAAGTTCATCCACATCATTCTCAAGCTCCTTGTACCTCTCCACCTGAGCCTGCAGGATCTCAAAAGTGGCACGGGTGTCTGCCTCGGCACTGTGGGCATTTTCAAGCTCCTTGTTGCAGTAAAACCTGTAGGCCGCAGCAAGATTGCGCTGTTCCATCTTCTGAAATATTACCATCACATCAATGAACTTTCTCTTTTTAAGGTCAAAATCGACATTTGCACGCAAGAACTCCTCGGCTAACAGGGGCAGGTCAAATTTATTGGAATTAAAACCGGCAAAATCACACCCTTCAAACTCCTTAACCAAAGTTTGGGCAAGCTCTTTGAAAGTGGGAGCATCTTTAACATCTTCATCCGATTTCCCGTGAATTTCTGTTACCTCAGGTGGAATAGGCTTTTCAGGATTAACAATGTATGTTTTGCCCTCTTTCGTGCCGTCTGGGTAAACCTTCAGATAAGACAATTCCACGATCCGGTCGTTTACCACATCCATACCGGTTGTTTCAAGGTCAAAAAAAATCAGGGGGTTTTTAAGTTTAAGCTTCACTATTAATTGAATTTTTGTTAAAAGATAAACCCTGCCGGTAAGACAGGGCTCAAAAACTGAAAAAATTGCCGCAGGCTATACATTTATCATCATCGGCATTATCAGCATAAGGACATCTTCCTGCTCATTCTCATTTTCAACAGGCAGCAGTATTGCCGCCCGGGATGGATCGGAAAGCTCCATAATAACCTCAGGTGAAGAAAGATTGTTCAGTATGTCAACAAGAAATGTCGATTTGAAACCGATCTCCATAGGCTCTCCTTCATACTGGCAGGGAAGTTTTTCATAAGCTGAAATGGAAAAATCTATATCCTGTGCAGAGACAGTCATCAAATTGGAGGAAAGCTCCAGCTTGACAAGGTGGCTGGACTGGCTTGAAAATACCGAAACCCTGCGCAATATATTGAGAAAATCACCCCTGTCTACAATAAGCTTATAAGGATTATCTGTAGGTATGACCGAATTGTAGCTGGGATAATCCCCCTCTACAAGACGGCATACGAGACTGTAGCCGTCAAAGGTAAAAAATGCATTTTTATCGTCAAATTCAATTATAACATCACTTTTAGCCTTTGGAAGAATATTTTTCAGAAGTGTTGCCGGTTTCTTGGGGAATATGAATGAGGATTCCTTTCCGGAGCTGATGTCAAAACGTTTGTATCTGACCAGCTTATGGGCATCAGAGGCTACAAAGGTGGTATTCTCATCTGCAAACTCCATGAATATACCGTTCATAACCGGCCTGAGCTCATCCTCGGCGGTTGCAAAAAGTGTTTTGCCAACTCCCTTCAGCAGCGTCCCGGAATTCATGGTCACGCTTGTTTTCATATCTTCCTTTAAAACGGGATACTGGGGAAAATCCTCTCCATTCTGACCGGAAATGGTATATTTACCGTTTTCGGAATTGATAACCACCGAATAATTTTCAGTTGAAATATCGAAGGTAAGAGGCTGCTCCGGAAACTCTTTAAGAGTATCGGTGAGTCTTCGGCCAGGGACGGCAATATCACCCTCACCCTCGGAATTTTCCATTGTCATTTTTGTGGTAAGGGTCGATTCAAGATCGGAAGCGGTTATTACCAATTCCCCCCCTTTGAGCTGAAACAGAAAATTATCCAGTATAGGTAATGTATTCTTGCTGCTGATAACCCTTCCTACGGCAAGTAAATGATTCAGCAGTTCTGTGCTAGAAACAACAAACTTCATCTGTATTGGTTTAGGTTGATTAACTATTTATGTGGTTTACAGTAGCTTACAAAAAAGCTTTTCGCAATTAATTGCATTTTTAAAAAATTAATTTCCTCTTTGATTGGACCCTGAATAAATCTTTTTGTAATTTTAAAGATGAATCAATAATACAAAAAAAATCCAAGCAAGCAATAAAGATAATCTCCAATTTTATCCGCCGGTAAAATAACCGCCCCTCCTTAATATCAGATCAACATCGGTGTATCTTACAATAACCATGTCTTCCCCGTTACCTGTAAATCCGTAAAGGATAAAAGGATCGGTCTTAACTTCCCCCGAAGTTTCGTCAACCGAACGTACCACCCTGTAAAGATCTACTTTTCTTTTATAATCGTCATCGCCTGCAACCGTTATAGTATATGCCGGTTCGGAGGCGGCCAGCGAATCGGCTAGTTGTTTTTCCTCACTGTCGGCAAACCGCTGAAAAGGAACATAGTAAAAGTTTGACAGAAACACTGAAACCAGTGAATCATTAACATTCTCAACAATATCGCCGGAAGGCAAAGAAAGCTTGTAATCATTCCTTTCCCGGATTTTAAGGAAAAAAGAGTGCTCATTATTTTCGCCATATTCCACACTAACCGATTCGATTGAACGCGGATTTATCTGAAACAACATGTTGGGACGCCAGTAACCCTCATCGACCACGAAGAGATCTGACAATTTTCCCTCATACCCGTGAACCTCTACCGCAAAAGATTGGTCGGAACCCTCCATCATCATGTAACCCTGTGAATCCTGAACATGATCGTAAACATAATATCTTTTTTTCCTGCGCCCACGATGTAAATCTACTTTTATTGAAGAGTCAGCAAAACCTTTATCAAGCTCATCCTGCAGAGAAAGCGGAGAGGGACTTTTAACCCTGATCCGTCGTAAAGCCTTGAACAACTGCTCAATAGCATCCGTCCTTGCCTCAAACATAAGGTTCAGCAACCATTTACCCTCTTCGCGATTTAACTCAAGGCGCCTTTCACCTTTTTCAAGAACTATCCGGTCGAGCCTTTCGGGCTCATCTACGGCAAAATCAGTTACCCTTGAGCTAATGGTACGACCATGGTCTTTGGTAAGGATCCACACTACGGCAACCCCGAGTATAAGCAAAGCTGTTATATAAAAATAAGAACGCTTCATAAACATTATCTTGCAAATCTTCGTTTTCGCAGAATATTAAATATAATGCCGAACATTATTATTAAAGCAACAGGCAACAAAACATTGATCATTTGCCATTGCAGCCTCTCTTCCCTTATCCTCGGCCTGTCAAGCAATCTCAAACTCAGCTCCCTTGTTCTGAGCTCCATCAATCCGGCATCATCGAGCAAATAAGATACGGCGTTCATTACAAAATCCCTGTTGCCGAAAGTCTGCCGGGAATACCTGTCATATCCCAAAGGAAGAGGCTCCGGTCTGCCGTCCTCAATTTCCACATCATTGCGAATAATATCACCATCAGCAGCCACCAGCATTCTGGCAGTCTCTCCCTCCTGCCTGAAGCCGGGATCTTCACGGCCAATTATATCCTCTATCATACGATTGGCAAAAACCGACCTGAAGCTCCCCTCAAGCATAACGGCCACCGGCTGAGGAGGCATATTGAAACTAGACGGATCGGGCTGTTCTTTGGCCATCTCCAGACTCACCATCATAGGGGCATTCATAACTCTTGAATTGCCGGAGGTTTTTAAAAGGACTGTTTTATCTATTTCGGGGTTACCCTCAAGAGTATCAATAACACTTACAAACTCGCCTTTTACCGGGTTTATACCCCTTGTTACAGGATGCTCATCATCGGGCATCAGCAAAGGTGAAAAATACCAGGGCGCGGGCTCAAACCTGGGTTCCTGGTCTCCAAGGGCAACATTAACTGGTATCATAACACAGTTGAGGTCCATAACAAGATTTGGGTTTATGCGCACACCATAACGGAACAGCTGATCATCAATATTGAGATCTTTTATAAGCGCAAATGCCTCACTGTCATAGGTCAGGCTGTCAAGGTCAACCGCTACAGGATCAACAAACCACAAAACACTGCCCCCGTTCATAATATACTGGTCTATCATATACTTTTCCGGCTCATCCAGAGGCTCCTGCGGCTTAGCAATTATAATTGCCCCATAGTCATCAAGTATACCCGGATCGTTCACATCTATCCTGCCCCTGTATACTTCATAATAATTGGACAATTCATTCATTATGTCATTTACCAGCATCTCATCCAGCTCACCGTGACCTTCAATAAACGCCACCTTCTCCCTCTCGGGGGTAACAACTGAATGAACTGCAGCTGTAAGCTCATATTCGAGCGAACGAATTGAATTGTGAAGGTTTTCATCTGCACTTTTTTCAGGGTTGTTCTTTAAAAGGTTAACCGGTACTTCCTCTCCCCTGTAGGTCACAAGCGCTGAAGGAAAAATAATTTTCTGCGACCTCCCCCCCTCACTGTCAGTAACGTCAACATTTGCAGGGCGTAGTCCCTTCTCATAAAGATGCATAAAATATTCTTCCCGCGATCTCGAATCAGCCTGTTCTGAAGGGTTCACAAACTCATATTGAATATGCCCTCCTCCATATACGCGTAACTCGTCAAGCTTTTCACGGATTGCAGTCCGCAGTCGCCTGAATCCCAAAGGTAATTCCCCGTCAAGGTAAACCCTCACATAAACAACGTCGTCGAGTCCGGAAAGGAGCTCCTTTGTAGGCTCGGAAAGGGTGTGCCTTTTTTCGGATGTCAGATCGAATCTTTTAAATTCAAAAGTTGAAATAATGCAGATCATCACAATTACGGCTATCCAAAAACCTAACTGCATTAAACTCCCTGTTTTCATATTGTCTTTGTTCATATCCATCAGTATTACCACCTTCTGCTTTGCAGTACAGTTTTTGTAAGCAAGAGAAAGAGAGCTATAAGTGACACAAAATATATTACATCACGGGTATCTATAACCCCGCGGCTCATAGAACTGTAATGCTCCTCAATGCCCAGATAGATCACAAATTCCTCAAAAGCCTGAAATAAAGGCAATGAGCTAAGTGAATCGAATCCCATGTAAAAAAAGAAGCAGATAAGAATTGCAGTTATAAACGCAACTATTTGGTTGCCGCTTACTGAAGAGGCAAATACTCCTATAGATACATACGCACTTGCAAGGAAAAAGAGCCCTATAAAAGACCCCCACGTGGCGCCTGTGTCAATGTTGCCCGGTGGACTGCCAAGGTGGTATACTGAATAAAAATAGATCAGCGCAGGTAAAAGGGAAAACAAAACCAGAATAACACCCGAGAGGAACTTGGCGAAAATGATCTGCATATCACTCAAAGGCCAAGTGAAAAGCAACTCAATTGTGCCGGACTTTTTCTCCTCGGCAAACATCTTCATTGTAACTGCAGGAACCAGGAATAAAAATACCCACGGGGCAATTATAAACAAGGTGTCAATTGTGGCATAACCGCGGTCAAGAATGTTGAGCTCACCGGGAAAAATCCACATAAACAGGCTGTTTGCGGTTAAAAACACAACTATTACCACATAACCTGTTAGAGAGCTTAAAAAACAGTTTATCTCCTTTCGGATCAAGGCATGCATTATTCAACTTTTTAAGCTCAAAAATAAAGATTTTCGAAATATTTTGGAATCATTAAAAGAAGCTATTTGTAATTTTTTCCGGCAATTTTGAAACATCTCCAAGCAATACATCCGAAAAGTAAAAATCTATTATTGCGTTATAAGTGTATCCTCTCGCGGCCATCTCCATTGCACCCTCCTGACATAATCCTACCCCGTGGCCGTGTCCTCTCCCCTTTAAAATCAACTTACTTTTATCCGGTGTAGGCTCGACACTGAAAAAAGCGGAACGCAAACCCCGGTCTTCACGAATCTTCCTGTAGGGCAGGTAATCATCCCCAACCCTGTAATAAACTGCACGGCGGTCATGGCGAACTGAAAATGCGTCAGCACCCTTATCTGCAATTTCGTCCCTGAAACCTTGACTGATAAGGTATTCTTTCCATTCCACCAAGGGAATACTTCTTTGCCAATTGTAACTTTTACCACCGGAACAATAAGGATCAGTTACAGAACGTAAAACTTCTTTTTCCCTCAGCCATACATCTTTTGAGCCGAGAGTCTCTCCACCGCAGTTCGAATGAAATGCAGCATCTATAAGCTCAAATTCATTGTCAACTATAACCTCACCCCTTGTTTCTTCTACAGCCTCAACAATCTTTTCATTGCCGGTGCTTTTTCCCATGTAAACCTGGCAATATACCGCATCACACAAATTGAACCCCTCCTCTGCATGCTTTTTGAGATGACGGTAAAGATATGTGCGGCAAATAACCGCCTGTGCTTTGTAAAACTCAAGAGAGGAATTAATTCCGGATTCTGCTTCAACAACACCCGCAAGGTAATTCACAACATTCACGTGGTTGATGATTTGCAGTCCGCCAAACTCAATACCTAAAATCATCTCCCCCTCATATAACCTTGTATCTAATGCAGGAAAAACCGGCCTCAGGTTAAAAACACCCTCACATGATTCTGCTCTCATTTCAATATTACTGTAAACACCTGAAAAACCGTTTTCTTTTGTTTGAACCCAAATTTTGCCGTCAACAACCGAAAAATAGACAAGCTCACCTTCTTCAACCCTGAGGAGATCGTTCCCGTCTGCAATCATTTGGTAGCTGCTTTTTTCGGGAGAAAAAACAAGCGAGTGTATCTTATGCTCGTAAAAAAGCCCAATTTTCAAATCACTTATCTTAGCATGAAGACAATTGCCAAGTGAGAAAAAGAAGAAAATTTTAAAGATAAAAAAATAAAATCCCATATTTTAACCCTGACCTTTATTGAGATAATTATATATCTTACAGGCAGCTTTCCTTGACGGGGAAACACCTCCAAGCATCCCCGCCAGCCGCCGGTAATCATTCAACATTTGTCGCCTGCTCTCCCCTTCATTTACAATTCTGCTGAACTCCTGAGAAAGCCTTTCCACGTTAAGCTGATCCTGAATAAGCTCTTTAACCGCTTCCCGTTTCATTATCAGGTTAACAAGAGATATCCAGGGAACCTTTACAAGCCTTTTACCCAGAAAGTACAACAAGCGTCCCGTTTTGTAACACACAACCTGGGGTACGCCGATGAGCGCAGCTTCCAGAGTTGCCGTGCCTGAAACAACTATAGCGGCACGCGAGTGTTTTAAAAGGGCATATGTCTGGTCGAAAAGAAGCTTAACATTGCAGCCTTTGACAAACCTTTCATAAAAAGCTTTGTCAACCGAACCGGTACAGGCTATAACAAACTGGTATTGCGGATATTGCGGTATCAACTCAAGCATCACGGGTAAACATTTTTCAATTTCCCGCAGCCTGCTGCCCGGCAATAATGCAACTACAGGCCTCTTCTCCAAATTGTTACGCGAAACAAAGGATGAGAAATCCTCATCTTTAAATGGATAATCTTCGAGGGCATCTATGAGAGGATTGCCAACATAATCGACCTTGTAACCGTACTTTTCGTAAAATTCTGTTTCAAACGGAAAAATAGTGAGCATGTGGGGAACGTAACTTTTAATCTTCTTCACCCTTGAAATATTCCATGCCCACACCTTGGGTGAAATATAGTAAAAAACTTTTATACCCTTTTTTGTGGCATATTTTGCCATTTTTAAATTAAATCCGGGATAATCTATAAGTATCAGGGCATCAGGATTATAACTTATTATATCTTTTTTGCACAGTCGTATATTATTAAGGATAAGGGGCAAATTCAAAAGAACTTCCCTGAAACCCATAAATGCGGTATTACGCATATGCCTGACAGGCTCTCCGGCCTCCTTCTGCATCATGTCCCCGCCCCAAAATCTGAAACGTGCATCGGGATCGGTCTTCTTTAACTCCTTTATCAAATTGGATCCGTGAAGATCACCTGACTGCTCACCTGCAATTATATAATACTTCAAAACCGGATTTTATTTAAAAGTCAATCTATTAAAGAATTGTTAAAAATGATTCGCCTGCCCCCGCCAGCTTTTTCCAGGCAAAATTAAAAAGGACAAACACGGACCCTCAGGCAAACCTCATCAAAAAGATCAATCCTGTAAATATAACGGTTGCAATAAGAATCCCCTTGGCCGACGAAAGAAAACCTCTCCCTGTAAAAAGAAAGAAAATAAGCACATTAGGTATTATGCTTATACTGACAACCTGGATATTTTTTTCTATAACGACGTGGAGAAACTCCGAAAAGCTTAAAAAATCGTACCTGATAAAATATAAAAGTGTAAATGATAAAACCGGTACAACCAGACCAAGAGCCAATCCGAGGGTTAAACTGTTAAACTTTGATCTTTTCTTCATATACAGAGGCAAGTTTATCCATCACATGATGGGCTGAAAAATCAACTTTAACAGGAACAACAGATACATACTCATTTTTTATGGCCCACTCATCAGTATCTTCCGCATCGGGCTCATGATTGTCAAAATACCCGGTTAACCAGTAATAATCACGTTTAAGGGGATCAACCCTGTGGTCGAACTCCTCTTTCCACAAGCCACGTGTCTGCCTGCAAACCTTTACTCCTTTTATTCTGGCGGAATCTACCGGGGGAAAATTCACATTGAGACACACACCATCCGGCAAACCATTTTGCAAAGTGTTTGCAATTATTTTCTTCCCGAAGACTACGGCGGAAGAAAGCTCGGCATGGGGGGAGTGGTCAACTACCGACAACCCTATCGAGGGAATACCGTGTATCCCGCCCTCAATGGCAGCCGCCATGGTTCCGCTGTAAACTACGCTTATTGATGTATTGGAGCCGTGATTTATGCCCGACAAGATCAGATCGGGCTGACGGTCAGCCAGCTTGTCAAGCGCAAGCTTTACACAGTCGCCGGGAGTTCCCGAACAGGAATAAAACACAAATCCTTCCTCTTCTCTCAATCTGGTGATAAGTAATGGATATTTAATTGTGATGGCATGAGACATGCCTGACCGGCCTTCATCAGGTGCAATTGCAATTACGTTTCCAAGGGGGCGTGCAAGCTCGATTAGAGCTTTAATACCCGGCACATTTGTGCCGTCATCATTGGTCAGCAATATCAAAGGCCTGTTGTTGTCTTTAAACTTCATTAATTTTCAGTTCTTTAATTTGCAAATATACATGAAATTTTTTATGAGTAAAACTACAGAAAGAGCTATAAAAAAAAATCAGGGACATTATTTTGATAATCTGGATTTTATCTGCTTACATGTTATACAAATTTTGAAAATTTAACAATAACCCTATTGTGCCATTTTTTCATTAGTTTTGTAGGTTATTAAAAAATTAATTCATACTGTTTTATATCTTTTATATATGCTTATTTCATTCAACTGGCTTAAAAAATACATTAATACTGATCCGGATCCGGAACAAACAGCCGATATTCTTACAAACACCGGCCTCGAGGTAGAATCGGTATCTTATTTCGGTCCGCCACAAGAGGTGCTTAAAGATCTTGTAATAGGTGAAATCCTAACTTGTGAGAAGCACTCCGGTGCCGACAATCTTTGGGAAACCACCGTCAACACAGGACGTTCACGACCGCTTAAAATCGTATGCGGAGCACCAAACACAGAAGCCGGACAAAAAGTGGTGGTCGCTCCGCCTGGTGCTACTCTCTATAAAGATGACAAGCCATTTGTTATAAAAGAAACCAAAATTCGGGGAGAATTATCACAGGGTATGATATGTGCTGAGGATGAAATCGGCATGGGATCATCTCACGAGGGAATAATGGTGCTGGAAGAAACAGCTGAGCCGGGAACTCCGGCCAACGAATTTTTCAAAATTGAAAGGGATGTAATTTATGAAATAGGGCTGACCCCCAACCGCATTGACGCCGCCTCCCATTACGGGGTGGCCCGCGATTTGGTAGCTTACCTGAGACAAAGCCGGCCGGTGGCACTGCTAAAACCATCGGTAGAAGAATTCAGACCCGACAACAGCGACAAATTCATTGATATTGAAATTGAAAACAAAAATGATTGTCCGCGTTATACGGGACTGACAATATCGCAAATCAATGTTGCACCTTCTCCCCAATGGCTGCAAAACCTCCTGAGAGCTACCGGCCATAAACCCATTAACAACATAGTTGATATAACCAACTTTGTTATGCTGGAAACAGGTCAGCCACTGCATGCATTTGATGCAGATAAGATAAAGGGAGGAAAAGTTATTGTAAAAAATCTTCCTGAAGGCACACCTTTTTATACTCTTGACAATGAAGAACTTCTTCTCTCTGAAGAAGACCTTATGATATGTGATGCAGTTAAGGGAATGTGCATTGCCGGGGTTTACGGAGGTTTCGAAACGGGCATTGATGAAAATACAAAAAGCATTTTTCTTGAAAGTGCCTATTTCAACCCGGTTTCTGTTCGCAAAACCGCCAGGAGACACGGAATGAACACTGAGGCTTCATTCCGCTTTGAAAGAGGGGCGGACCCCAACATAACTGTTCAAGCCATTAAACGTGCCGCACTGCTTATTAAAGAAATTGCAGGAGGGAAAATATCTTCCGATGTTGTTGACGTTTACCCTGCCCCTGTTCCAAATGCAATTGTCAAGCTAAGCTATAAAAACCTGAACAGGCTTATCGGGGAAAAAATTAATCCCAAAACGGTAAAAGATATATTAGAGTCACTTGAAATTATCATCAGAAAAGAAAGTGAAAGCGGACTGCTTTTGGAGATCCCCACATACCGAACAGATGTAACCCGCGAAGCAGACGTTATTGAGGAGTTTTTGCGTATTTACGGCTACAACAACATACCGGTGAGCCTTTCGGTCAAATCTACAATCTCCTACAGCCGCAAGCCCGACCGCGAGAAACTTATGAACACGGTTGCAGAGATGCTCAGCGGCAAAGGTTTTAGCGAAATAATGACAAATTCACTAACAAAATCATCATACTACAGTGACCTTAAAGGATTGCCCTGGTCAACCCTTGCCACACTTATAAACCCTTTGAGCTCAGACCTGGATTGCCTGAGGCAGACGTTAATTTTTGGCGGACTTGAAACGGTGGCCTATAATGTTAACCGTAAAAATACAGATCTGATGCTTTATGAATTCGGAAATGTCTACCGCCAAAATGACAAAAAAGGAAAAAGAGGGTCGCTGGATAATTACGCAGAAGGTGAACGGCTCGCAATATTCATCTCAGGAAGAGAGCACAAGCCCCTCTGGAACAAACCTGGCAGGAAATTAGATTTTTTTGACCTGAAAGGTTACGTGGAATCTGTCCTTGGTCGCATCTTAAAAGATACAGGAATATTTAATACAGCAGAAGGGGAAAACGAGTTTTTCTCTGAGCAGATTGACTACTGCATTGAAAACAAAATAGTTGCTCAAGCCGGGACAATTAATAATTCTTTGTTAAAAAAATTTGACATTCCCCAGGAAGTTTATGCCGCGGAAATAAACTGGACAGAGCTGGTAAACCTAACGGCTGGGCAAAAAATCACCTACCGTGAGATCCCTAAATACCCTGAAGTAAGCCGAGATCTGTCAATGGTGCTGGACCGGGAAGTGCGCTTTGAACAAATAAAACAAATAGCCTTTAAAACCGAAAAAAAGTTGCTGAAAAGTATTTCACTGTTCGATGTGTATGAAGGAGAAAAAATAGAAGAAGGGAAAAAATCCTATGCAGTAAATTTTATACTTCAGCACGAGAACAGAACGCTAACGGACCAGGAAATAGACAAGGTCATGGAAAATCTTGCAGAAGCTTTTGAAAGGGAGGCGGGAGCAAAAATCAGAAGATAATAACAGCTCAAAATTATATCAGATTTTCTCATTGGCCCCCATATCAGCATTTGGCAGATAAAATAATAAACAAACATGGGGCCATCCGGGTAAAAATAATTGTGTAAAGCATGGGGGTTGAATCAGAAGAGTATTAATCAACTTCCGTATAATGTCCCCAATTTTGAGAAATCATTCACTATTATTTTTAATTAATTCTTGAAATAACCTTTTTTATAAGTTATTTTTGAAATATGATATAGGTTAAAAAAGCATCTCCCGGCAAATCATTTTTTATACAACATTAAACCCTGTATAAATGACAAATGAAAAAAAAAACAAGGGAGTAATAGCAATTTTGACCGGGGGAGGCGATGTCCCCGGTCTCAATCCCGCTATAAGGGCCATTACCATAAGAGCTCTGCGTGAAGGCTATAAGGTAATAGGGATCAGACGAGGCTGGGCCGGTCTGATAAACATAATCCGCGACAAAAAAGCTGACAACAGCGAGGCCCTCATAGAGCTGAATGAGGAAATTGTAAATAAAATGGGGCGTACCGGGGGAACTTTCCTGCATACATCCCGGACGAATCCGGGTAAGGTTCGCAAAATAAACGTGCCGGATCACCTCCATGAGAAGTACACCGGCGAAACCAACGATCTTACACCTGAAGTATTAAAAACTCTCTCATTTCTTGGAGTGGATTACCTTATACCAATAGGGGGCGACGACACACTCAGCTATGCAGTACGCCTTTACAAGGAAGGAGTTAAAGTAATCGCCATTCCCAAGACAATGGACAATGATGTACCGGGAACCGATTACTGTATAGGCTTTAGTACATGCATCACTCGCACAATTATGATGACCCACAGCCTTAGAACCTCAGCCGGATCTCATGAAAGGTTCCTTGTAGTGGAAGTGTTCGGAAGATATGCGGGTTTTACAGCTATGGTACCTACAATGGCAGGATCGGCTAACCGTTGTGTTATTCCCGAGTACAAATTTGATATTAATAAGCTTACCGAATTGCTGGTGGAAGACAGGTTCAAAAATCCGAGCAAATACTCTGTAGTACTTGTTTCTGAAGGCGCTATGTTCAACGGGGGGGAAATGATTTACAAAAACAGTGAAAAAGATGCTTTCGGACATGCAAAGCTGGGGGGCGTAGGCGACCTTGTATCGGCAGAACTGAAAAGGCTGTCGCCGAAATTCAATAAAGGAAAGCCCATTAACGTAATTAACCAGAAACTGGGATACCTTGTAAGAGGAGGCGACCCGGACGCAATTGATTCAATAGTACCAATGGCTTTCGGCAACCTGGCACTGGACCTTGTGCTGAAAGGAGTTCACGGCAGACTTGTGGTACTGCAAAACGGCAGGTATGACAATGTGCCAATTGACGTTGTTACCTCAGCAAAAAAGATCGTAAATATAAAAAAACACTACAATACTGAACGGTTAAGGCCAATTTACAGCAGTTTTGAAATGAAGCCCCTTTTCCTTATGACAGGGGAGCATGACTGATATTAAAGCTGCCGGCCTCATTGAACCATACCTGCTAAGGAAGGGTAAGAAAAAAATAGTTATCATCATGGGTAAATACGATCTTCCCGAAGGGTCTTTAATAAGTTTCATGAGTAATAAGGTTAAAAAAGAGGGGGGAATAAACCTTGCACAGGGCATCCCGGGGTTTGACCCTCCCCCGGAGTTACTCGATTCGCTTGAGTCGGTTGTACAAAAGCCGGTTCATCAGTATGCTCCGGGTACCGGCAATAATACCCTTGTTGATCAGCTCACGGATTATTACTCAAAAGAAGGAAGCTTCAAAAGGGAGAACCTCCTTGTATGCACCGGGGCAACTGAAGCCATTACATTGCTTTATATCTACTTAAGCAATATTATAAAGGAGAACTACACCGTACTTGCATTTGATCCCGCATATGAAAGCTACAAGCATCTTCCCCGCATCTTCGGTCAAGGGTACATACCATTTCCCCTTGAAGATTACGAACATGTCGATTTTGAAAAACTGGAGAAAACCATTAAAACAGATAATGTAAAACTTGTATTCATTACATCCCCCGGCAATCCGCTGGGCAAAATCTGGTCGCGCGGGGAAATTGAAAAGTTAATTGATTTGTCCGAAAAGTATGGTTTTTACATAATTTTTGATGCGGTTTACAAAGACCTTTATTTTTCTGAAAAGCCCTATATGCCGTTTGAACACATCGGCGAACGCCTCTTTTATGTCAACAGCTTCTCAAAAAAATACTCCATTACGGGCTGGCGAATAGGATACATGATCACATCGGCCAAACACATGGAAAAGATACGCTCCATACACGACTACACCCATTTGAGCAGTCCATCGCCCCTGCAACATGCAATTGCCCTCTACAACAGTAAAAGCAATTTTGGAGAAGATTACCTTAAAAAAATGAGGGAAAGACTTGGCAATTCCTTCACTCTTTTAAAAAATGCTTTGACCGGACTGGGCTTTTCCACGGCAAAAGCCGGCGGTGGTTACTTTATATGGACACAGCTTCCGGAGGAGTTTACAGATGATTTCAAGTTTGCAGTTGATCTTTATGAGAATAAAAAAGTGGCCGTCATACCGGGTGTACATTTCACAGGTAAAAGCCGCAGGTTCATACGCCTGAATTTTGCACGAAAAGAGGATGAGCTCAAAGAAGCCATTGAAAGGCTGGAGGAATTCTGTCAAAACGGGAAAAGCTAGCTTTCAGACCCCTTTTTTTTAATACGGTAATCCCTTATGTTAAGGATAATGGAGATAATAAGAGCCACGGCCAGTCCACCGGCTGTCAAAAAATCCGCCTGAGTTGATGTAAGCTCAATACCGGTTATCCTGTCTATCAAATACTGGGTATAAGATGCCGGCAGACCTCTTTCCCCGAGCCTGCGCAAAACCTGCCAGTGCCAGTCGGTTAACGGACAGTAGCCGATTCCGTAAAAAATTCCAAGTATAAACCACGAGCCCGCCGTAATAACCAGTGCAGCCAGGTTAAGCTTTCTCACCCGCTTCCATATCCAGCCTGTCATATTGAAAATGATAAGAAGCGTGTGAAAAAGTGTAAAAAACCAGTCCAGAACATTATAGATGCCCATATATGATAAAACTAATAAATTGATCTCGAATTGTTGCCATTTACAAAAAAAGTAAAACTGATCGGGGTGAAAATTTTTGAAAGAGTAAAAATTTTTTATTTTAGCCCTTTTATTTGACTAGCGGCCATTTTACAGGCCTTATTAAAAATGCAGTTTTTTGCAATGGTTCCGATACAGACTTTTAATTCGGCTATACTTGAAAAAATGCACCCGAAAAGCTAAAAAATATGGAATACGGCTGGCTCTCAATAATCCCCCCGCTTCTTGCAATTATTCTGGCAATTGTAACCCGGCAGGTTTTCGTTTCCCTGTTCCTGGGCATACTTGCCGGCTGGGTAATTATATCGGACTGGAGCTTCTTTGAAGGCCTTGCCGCAAGCATACAATCCATTGTAGAGGTTTTTCAGGATCCGGCCAACACCAGGGTAATTATTTTCTGCGCCCTTATAGGTGCAATGATTACCCTTACCCAGCGAAGCGGGGGGGTAAAAGGTTTCGTTAACTGGCTTCACAACAGAAACATGGCTCAAACCCGCAGGGGTGCAGCCAGCCTTTCGGGTATAATAGGCTTCCTTATATTCATTGAATCAAGCATATGTTGCCTGATAGCCGGTTCAGTTTCCCGTCCGCTTTTTGAAAGGCTTAGAATATCAAGAGAAAAACTTGCGTACATTCTCGACTCCACCTCCGCTCCAAAATGTGTTCTTATCCCCCTTAATGCATGGGGAGCATATGTTATAGGGCTTCTTGAAACCGAAGGACTTGACAATGCAGTACAGGTTTTTATACACAGCATACCCCTGAACTTTTATGCCATACTGGTAATAATAATGGTTGCCTTCTTTATTGTTACTTTCATGGATTTCGGCCCTATGAAAAAAGCCGAGCAGCGTGCACTGAAGACGGGAAAGACCATTGCCGACAATTCGGTACCGATGGTATCGGAAGATGTTACCTCCACCGAGCCTAAAGAAGGTATCCCCTACAGGGCGTTTAACATGCTGCTGCCTGTAATTACCATGATAGTTATGATGCCTGTGGGTCTTTACATAACAGGCGACGGGAATATAATGGAAGGTACCGGTTCGACAGCAGTCCTGTGGTCGGTGCTGGCATCCATTGTAGTTGCAGGGGTCCTCCCCTTTGTACAGAAAATACTTTCATTCAGAGAGGTTTTTGACCTCACCCTTAAGGGGATAGGCGGTATGATGCCTCTTGCCATAGTAATGATACTGGCTTTTGCAATAGGCAATGTGAGCCGGGAGCTGGGCACAGGAGTTTACGTTGCTTCAGTGGCTGATGAATTCCTGCACCCGGGATATATTGCTGCAATTATTTTCCTTACCTCTGCATTTACCGCATTTTCAACCGGAACAAGCTGGGGGGTATTTGCCATTATGGTACCGATAGCCGTTCCAACAGCACTCGTTACAGGAGCAAGTATCCCGCTCTGCCTGGCCGCTGTACTTGGCGGGGGTGTTTTCGGAGATCATGTCTCCCCAATTTCCGACACAACACTTGTTTCTTCAATGGCATCGGCAAGCGATCACATCGATCATGTGCGGACTCAGTTGCCTTATGCGGTAATAGCGGCCCTGGGTGCCACATTGCTGTATATTGCCTTCGGCTTTATTCTTCACTAAAAATCAGCACCGGTAACCGCCATCATACTTAAGAGCCTTTTGAAACTCTTGCAGGTTCCAGAAACTCTTTCCTGTAAGAATCAACAGGCTCGCAGGAACAGGTAAGGTTCTTGTCACCCCATGCCTCATCAACCCGGCTTACAGCAGGCCAAAGCTTGTTTTCGGTCACCCACCCCAGCGGGTATGCAGCCTTTTTACGACTGTAGGGTCGGTCCCAGTCATCAGAGGTTACAACCTCGGCAGTATGGGGAGCATTTTTGAGAACATTATTCTCCTTGTCAGCCTTGCCCTCCTTTATCTCCATCATTTCCCCGTATATGGTTATCATCGATTCAATGAAGCGGTTCAGCTCCTGAAGAGACTCGCTTTCGGTTGGCTCCACCATTAAAGTTCCGGGAACCGGAAATGAACGTGTGGGTGCATGGAAACCATAGTCCATCAGCCTCTTGGCTATATCGCCCTCGGAAACTTTTATCTCCTGATCATTACGGAAATTCCGGCACTCAAGTATCATTTCATGCGCCACAAAGCCGTTTTTGCCTTTATAAAGAGTTTTATAGTAATCCTTCAGTGCGACGGCAATATAATTTGCATTCAGTATAGCCAGCTTGGTAGCCTCTGTTAATCCGTCACCACCCATCATTTTAATAAATGCATGCGAAATGGGCAATATACTGGGGCTGCCGAAAGGAGAGGCTGAAATGGCGCTTGCCCCCTTACTTCCACCTGTTTCTACAACAGGATGCTGAGGCAGGTAGTCAGCTAGATGTTTGGCCACACCTATAGGACCGACACCGGGGCCGCCACCTCCGTGAGGTATTGCAAATGTCTTGTGCAAATTGAGATGACACACATCGGTTCCCTGAATTGCAAGGTCGGTGAGACCAACCTGGGCATTCATATTTGCACCGTCCATATATACAAGTCCGCCGTTCTCATGTATTATCCTGTTCATCTCCACTATATCCTCTTCGAAAACACCGTGTGTGGATGGATAGGTAACCATAAATGCCGAAAGGTCATCTTTGTGGGCTTCAGCTTTTTTTCTCAGGTCATCAATATCCACATTGCCATTGTCATCACAATCAACCACAACCACCTTCATTCCGGCTGTAACTGCGCTTGCTGGATTAGTCCCGTGAGCCGAAGAAGGTATTAGACACACATTCCGGTGGTCTTCATTTCGGTTAATGTGGTATTGCCGTATAACCATCAATCCTGCATACTCTCCGGCAGCACCCGAATTGGGCTGGAACGAGAATTTCTCCAGTCCGGTTATCTCAGCCAGATCGGCCTCCAGCTCGTCAATCAGCTGATAATAACCTTCGGCCTGGTCTTTCGGAACGAACGGATGTAGTCCGCCAAACTCAGGCCAGCTGAGAGACAAAAGCTCCGTGGCGGCATTAAGCTTCATGGTACAAGATCCCAGGGGAATCATAGAATGGGTTAGGCTGAAGTCTTTTCTCTCCAGCATCTTAATATACCTCATCAACTCGGTCTCAGAGCGATACTTTTTAAAACACTCAAGTGTGAGAAAATCGCTTTCTCTTTCAAACTTTGAATCAATACAAATTTCGCCCACAAATTGGGTTAACCGGGGGGGCTTTTTCCCTGCAGCTTCAGCAAAAATTTTAAGAATAAGGTTCAAATCATAAACCTGGGTAGTTTCATCAACGCTTATACCAATAGTCTCATCGTCAATATAACGGAAGTTAACCTCATTTTCAAGGGCTGTCTTTTCAACCTGTGAAGCTTTAATTCCACCGGGCAGCTTGATTTTTAAAGTGTCAAAGAAATTCCTGTTTTCCTGGCTGTATCCGATTTTTTCCAATTCACTCGCCAAAGTACAGGCAGCATGATGAATATGGAGCGATATACGTTTTAATCCTTCAGCTCCGTGGTAAACGGCGTACATCCCTGCCATGCTGGCCAGCAAAGCCTGAGCCGTACATATATTGGATGTGGCACGCTCACGCTTAATATGCTGCTCGCGGGTCTGCAATGCCATCCTCAAAGCGTTCTTGCCCTGAGCATCAACTGATACACCTATAATGCGACCGGGAACATTACGCTTGAACTTTTCCAAAGTTGCAAAATATCCGGCATGCGGACCGCCGTATCCCATAGGAATGCCCAGCCGCTGGGTGGAGCCCACAACAACATCTGCACCCCATTCGCCCGGGGGTGTAAGCAGTGTAAGGCTTAAAATATCGGATATGACACCCACCATAATTTCTTTTTCCTTGGATTTTTTAACAAAATCCCTGTAGTCAACTATTTTGCCGTCGCCGGCCGGATATTGCAAAATAAGCCCGAAATAACTATCATCAAGCTCGGTTTCATTGTAGTCGCCAACAACAAGCTCTATTCCCAGTGGTATTGCACGGGTGCGGATCACCTCAAGGTTCTGGGGAAATATATTCTCATCCACAAAAAACTTATTCACATTATTTTTTACAGCTTTGCGCGAACGAGAATTAAACATCATGATCATTGCCTCGGCAGCCGATGTTGCTTCATCAAGCAGCGAAGCATTGGCCAGCTCCATGCCTGTGAGATCCATAACCACGGTCTGAAAATTCAGTAGGGCTTCAAGCCGTCCTTGTGATATCTCAGCCTGATATGGGGTATATGAGGTGTACCATACAGGGTTCTCGAGAATATTGCGCTTTATGACTGAAGGGAATATGGTATCATAATACCCCATCCCTATATATGTTTTATAAAGCTTATTCTTTGATGCAATTTGCCGGATTTTATTTAAATACTCATATTCGCTTATCCCTTCGGGCAGGTTAAGTGGCTTTTCAAGCCTAATCGATTGAGGAACGGTTTTATCGATAAGCTCATCAAGTGATCCGACTCCTATCTTGTCGAGCATGATAGTGATATCCTCCCCACGGGGTCCGTTGTGACGCGATGCAAATCTGTTAAGTGCCATATATGTGATAATTTAGTTAATACTTTGTTAAAACAAAAATTAAAAGTGACCAAAAATAACAAGAAGAATTTTAGTTAAAAACAAAAATTATCATATTATGCAACACAAGGAAAGTTTTTCGCGACAGTTCAGTTTAAGCTTTTTACATCAAAAAAGGATTCTGGGCTTTTTCTCTGCCCACTGTTGTTTCGCCCCCGTGTCCCGGGAAGATCCTTACATCTTCCGGCAAGGTCAATATCTTTTCTTTAACTGACCTGATCAGTGTATTGTAATCCCCCCCAGGCAGGTCGGTCCTTCCTATTCCACCTGCAAAAATAAGATCCCCGGTAAGCACAAACTTCTGCTCTTCACTGTAAAGGGCAATACTTCCGGGAGAGTGTCCCGGCACATGCAGAACCTTCAGTTTTGAATCACCTGCAGAGAGTTGATCGTTATCTTTGAGGATTAATTGCGGCAATGGTGGTTTCTCCAACTCAAATCCAAACATAAGGGCATGTTCAGCGGCATTTTCAAGAAGGAAAAGATCATCACCATGGGCGGCAGCTTCCAGGTCGTATTTTTCATTCAGGAAAGCATTCCCGAGCAGATGGTCAACATGACAATGGGTGTTTACAATTTTGGAAGGCTTAAGACCCTTCTCCTCTATAAATCCCGTAATCTCGCCTCTCTCCTCATCTGACTGACAGCCGGGGTCAACTATAATACAACTGCCTGTTTTATCATACAATAAATATGTGTTCTCATGGAAGGGGTTAAATACAAAATGCTTTACTTTTATCATTGAGTTAAATTTTATCGTTTAACAAAAAAAACAGGTTCTTAATAAAGATTTAATCATATCTCTTGTCTAGAAAGATTTTCCCTTCAGCAGGGGAACAAAAACAAAATGGCCGTGCTCGGTTTTTTTATAATCATCGGCAGAGACCCTCTCTACTTTTGTCATCACCTGGGTGGAGCTGTCGCCCACAGGAACTACCATAACACCCCCCACCTTTAATTGCTCCTGAAGTTTTTCGGGAATTTCATAAGCACCTGCGGTCACTATTATCCTGTCAAAAGGGGCATAAGAGGGGAGACCTTCATAACCGTCACCGTAAAAAAAGTGAGGGTTGTATCCCAGCTCAGGCAAAAAAGACTGGGCTTTTAAAAAAAGTTCCCGTTGCCTTTCAATAGTAAAAACTTTTGCACCCATTTCCAAGAGAATAGCCGCCTGGTATCCTGAACCTGTACCCACCTCCATAACCTTGTCATGGCGCTCAACCTCCAGAAGCTCCGTTTGGTAAGCAACAGTATACGGCTGAGAAATAGTCTGGTCACAACCTATGGGAAAAGCCTGGTCTTTATAGGCAAATTTCTCGAAACTGCTGTCCATGAACATATGTCTTGGAACACGCTCCATTGCCTGCAAAACCCTGGAATCTGAAATACCCTTGGCTTTTATCTCTTCAATTAGTTTTTTCCTTAATCCTTTATGGCGATAACTCTCTTCCATTTACTTAACGATCAATTTGGCCGGCCCGATAAAAGGGGAATATCAACTAACACCCCGACCCGGGTTAAACTATAATATATTTTTTCGAATTAACTCTTCTTTTTTGGCAAAGATAAAAGAACCTATAAAAATTTAATTGAGTAAGCCCAAAAAAGAATATCATCCCCAGGCATTTCAATATAAAAAGAGTTGCTGATTGTTGCTCTTTTGACAATTTATGGTGATAACCGGTTAATAAATTAATAAATTTACCTTATACCTGTATTTTATAAATTATTAGTTTTGTATAAAAACCTCATTATGATCGAAACAGGTATTATAGGTACAGCCCGCAAAGATCATATTTCTGCTTTTGAAAAGCATGAAGGTTTCAGGTTAGCCGGATACACGGAAGAGCAAAACTGGGAAAGGCCTTCGAAAGGGGTTAACCATTTCAGTTCTCAGCGCGAATTGCTTGATTATTGTGAGTGCCTGGTATTCACCGGGAAAAACGGTTATGAAGGAGAAATACTTTACAATGCCGTAAAAAAATCCAAAGATATTTTTATTTGTGATATTGGCGGCTTTACTGAGCAAGAGATTAAAAACCTAATTAAGCTCAAAGATGAAGCAAAAGTCAATATACAATTCAGCCGGCTTGACAGTTTGACTCCTGCAGTCATTACAGCAAGAGAAATTATCAAAGATCCCGTTTTCATTGAATTGACAAATACACTTCCTTTAACAGGCAATCAAAACTTTTCGCACCTTTTAGAAGATGAGCTTACCAGAATGCTGAATGTGCTCCTGCTGCTTGTCTCCTCAAATCATCACAGAGTGACAGTAAGATCGGCAATGTCAATGTCGGGCCAACCGCGCCTGATCAATATCCGCATTGATTTTGACAACAATTGTGCCGCCTCACTTCTTATGTCTCCTTTAACAGAAAAGAGCCGCTTCAGCGCAAAAATTCACAGCACGGATCATTGCTGCACCCTTGAGTTGGCGAAGCCATATCTGAGAGTTGAAAAACTTATGTTTAAAGAATCCGGGGAAGCTTTTAAAAAAGTTATAACCCCTGTTCTGGAAAGCAGCTCTCAAATAATTGCCCGGGAAGTTGACTTTTTTTACAGCTCTATTTCCGGTAAAACTGTAAAAAACGGCAACATTGAAGATATCTGCAAGATTTTCTCCCTTAAGTCTGAAATTATGAAAAAGGCTGGAATATCGCCTCGCTTATCCTGAAAACATCTCTTTTGTTATGACCTGAAAATCTGTTTCCTGACTACTGAAATCAGAACATCCAACAAAAAAGAGTCTCACCCGGGTTTGAAGGCGAATATTTCAAGAGGCTTATAAACAGGTCCCGAAGGTCTCAGTATACTCTGATAAAAAACAAACTTATTTATTTCAACAGGGGTGAATTCAATGCTTTCAAACTTATCCAGCAGCTCTTCAAGTCCGCTTATACATTTTTTCCCCTTTATTCTCCCAAATGTCAAATGGGGGCGAAACTCCTTTGAATCCACAGGCAACTTTTCTTCCATCAAAAGACTGTCAACCTGGTACTTAAGGTTTGAAAGGGGTGTTGACTCCTTTAGCCCGAACCACAACACTCTCGGATTTTCAATACTTTTAAAAACACCTACCCCCTTTGGTTCTATAACAAAAGGCTTCCATAATGCCGCTACTTTTCTTAACTTATCAGAGAGGGAAGCTATTTGTGTGTCATTTAAATCGCCGATAAAAGCAAGGGTTATATGAAAGTTATCCGGTTTGACCCATTTTATCTGCTCATTATTCAAACCCGACCGAAATTCCTCATAAACCCGGGAAATGTCAGGGCTTAGCTCTACGTCTATTGCAATGAAAACACGTTTCATTTTTTTTTCTGTTATTTATTCAATAATTTTATGCTAAATGTTAACCCTAAAAATAATAAGAAGATGAGCAACCAGAAAAAATTTGCAGTAATTCTTGCCGGATGCGGTGTGTTTGATGGAAGCGAACTTCATGAATCGGTTTTGACCCTTTACTCAATTGTCAATAATAAAGGAAATTACGAAATTTTTGCACCCGATATCTCACAACACCATGTGGTCAATCACACAACCGGCAATGAGATGAATGAAACCCGCAATGTGCTTGTTGAGGCTTCCCGTATTGCAAGGGGCAATATCAAAAGCCTTGGGAATTTTAATGCTCAGGAGTTTGACGCTTTGATCATACCCGGAGGGTTCGGTGTGGCCAAAAACCTTTCTTCATTTGCTTTTGACGGTGCCGATTGCAAAATTGACCCAACCGTTGAAAAAGTAATAAAAGAGATGGCAGACCAGGGCAAGCCCATCGGAGCCCTTTGTATCTCTCCCGTATTGGTGGCCAAAATACTTGGAGATGTTGAGGTCACTATTGGACAGGACGAGGGAACAGCCTCAGCCATTGAACAAATGGGTGCGACCCATAAAAAAACCGGCCATGCAGAAGTGGTGGTAGATAAAAATAAAAAGATTGTCACCTCCCCGTGCTACATGCTAGATGCAGACATAGTTCAGATTGCCAGGGGAGCAGACAATGTGGTGAAGGAGATGTTCAAGCTGTTTTAGAGTTCGATCTCGCCTATCTCTATGAGGAAAATGATATCCTCTATCAATCTGTCCTCATAGAGAGGGTCATATTCGCTTTTCAGGTTTGAGCCGAACAAGCGGGCAACCGACTGCCAGAAAAAAGCTGAAAAAGAGCCCCGCAGCTCCTTTACCAGCTCGTATGAAGTGTTGCCCGTTTCCCTGTCAATCAGTTTTATAAGAATATGCCCCTGAGTTATGGTAAGGGATTTAAGCTCATCCCCGAACTCTTCCATGAGCCTGTCTTCCACTTCCCTTACATAGCGCCTTTTTTCCCTTTCACTGTCAAGGTCCATAAATTCCCGGTTCATATCCTCGAGAATATCGGCTGCCTTTTGGGCGTAAGGATAGACGGTCTTAACGTTTTCAATGAGCCTTTGATACCGGCGATACTCCCTTCTGCTGCTGAAACTTCTTTCAGCTGAAATTACAGCCTCATTAATGCTGGCATAATAGAGGGTGTCTCCATCCTCAATATGCACACCAAGAACACCGCCTTTTTCCAACCTTAAAGTATCATTCTGGGAAAAAGCCGCTTCTCCGAAGGTTACAAGAAGGCATATTATCAGTAAAAGCCTCATCATACTTTAAAAACGTTAAGGTTAATATCTAAATTATATAATTTGCACTGCTCTGTTTTAAATGCTTATATTTGAATACTTTTTTACCATCAATTAAACAACAAATGGAAGAAAAAATCAAAGTTGATGTGCGCTCGGAAATCGGAAAGCTTGAATCGGTTATTATCCACACACCGGGTCCCGAAGTAGAAAATATGACCCCCGGCGATGCCGAACGCGCACTCTACAGTGATATACTAAACCTTTCAATTGCCAGGAAGGAGTTCAACCAATTAAGTGGATTGCTTAAAAAATATGCCAAAACTCTTGAAGTTAAAGAGCTTCTTGCCGGAGTTCTGGCAAACAAAAAAGCAAAGGAGAAAATTGTACGGTACATTTGTGAAAATGAAAATCATCCCGGGGTAGCCGACTTTCTTTTATCACAAAGTACAGAAAATATCTGTAAACTGCTCATTGAAGGTGTAATAATGGAAAAAAACACTCTTACGAAATTCCTGAGCAAGGAAAGATATTCACTCCCGCCTTTGCACAATTTTTTCTATATACGTGATTCAGCTATACCTGTATACAATAACATGATAATAAGCAAAATGGCAACGGGGGCAAGAAGACGTGAGTCAGTCATAATGGAAGCAATTTTTGATTACAGCACCACTTTCAGGACAAAAACCCTCAAGCCATTTGATAATTCAAACACTCACCCTTCCGTCACGCTCGAGGGGGGGGATGTAATTGTTGCACGCGAAGATATTCTCCTTGTTGGAAACGGTACAAGAACCTCGACACAAGGGATCGACTACCTTCTTCAGCTGATTTGCAGGGAAAAAGATAAAAAAAAGCATATAATAGTACAGGAACTTCCCTCTACTCCGGAATCTTTTATACACCTGGACATGGTGTTTACCCTTCTGGATGTTGACACATGCATGATCTATGAACCCGTGCTTTTTAAGCTGGGCAAATATCAAACTGTCCATATAACCGTAGATAACGGAAAAGTAAAATCAATAAGGGAGGAAAAAAACATACTGGAAGCACTCGAAGGTCTTGGCATGAGCCTTAAGCCTATTTACTGCGGTGGGACAAAAGATTCCTGGGCACAGGAAAGAGAGCAGTGGCACAGCGGTGCAAATTTTTTTTCTGTTGAACCCGGGAAGGTTATAGGTTACGGACGCAACACCAACACCATTGAAGAGCTCAGCCGAAACGGATACGAAATAGTGCCGGCAGTTGATATTATTGAAAACAAAGTCGGTCAACATGCCCATAAAAAGATGGTAATAACACTGGAAGGATCTGAGCTTCCAAGAGGAGGAGGTGGTGCAAGATGTATGACAATCCCTGTAAGTAGGCAGAGCATCTAGAAAAACAGACACAACTCATTATCAGAATAATATCCCGGTGGGTTTTTACATCCAAACCGTTATTGGATTACGCAATTTTTTTTATATTTGCATTTCGGTCAAGTTTTTTAAAATTTGAATGCGGGAATTTAAGCAAGTTGTTTTGCGGATATTTTTCTCTTACTAAACGAAATTTATTATGATAGCCAGTATAAGTTTTTCTTTGCAGATTTTTTTATTAGGTCTTCTAACAGTGTTTTTTGTTCTCATAATGGTTGTTTTGTTCGGGAACTTTATAATTATGTTCACCAATAAGTTCTTTGAACCACTTCAAACCGAGAGCATTAAGGCACAAAAAGAAGGTATTGATCCTTCAAAAATTGCTGCAATTAGCGCCGCTGTGCACAATTTGACCCACGGCAAAGGAAAAGTAAAAAGCATAGAAAAACAGTCATAACTCTTTGCCGCACTGTTTAATTCCCGGGTTCTTAATGTATAAAACACAAAGAGGGTTATTAAATGACCCTTGACGGGAATATATTAGTATAAATCTTTAATATCTGATAAAAATGAAGAAACGTAAAATTAAATTTTCACTTGTATATAGGGATATGTGGCAATCGGCAGGGAAATACATGCCTCACAAGGAGCAGCTTGAGCGAATAGCCCCTGCCATTATCGATATGGGATGTTTTGACCGTATCGAAACTAACGGGGGTGGATTCGAGCAAATAAACCTTTTGTTCGGAGAGAACCCCAATGAATCCGTACGCGCCTGGTGCAAACCTTTTAATGAGGCCGGCATTGAAACCCATATGCTGGAAAGGGGGCTCAACGGTATAAGAATGAGGCCCGTACCTGCAGATATCCGAAAGCTGATGTTCCAGGTTAAAAAGAAGCAGGGGGTAAATATTTCCCGCTCTTTTGACGGACTAAATGATGAAAACAATATAATTGACTCGGTTAAGTATGCCAAAGAAGCAGGGATGGTTGCTCAGGGCACACTTTGTATAACCTATTCAAAGGTACATACTGTCGATTATTATGTAAGCCTGGCTGACGATCTTATTAAAGGAGGATCGGAAGAAATATGCCTGAAGGATATGGCAGGAATAGGACGCCCGGTATCGCTGGGTAAAATAGTTGAAGGAATAAAGAAAAAGCATCCGGATATCCCGATTCAGTATCACGGACAAACCGGTCCCGGGTTTACTGTTGCTTCAATACTTGAGGTGGTTAATGCAGGTTGTGAATATATTGATGTAGGGATGGAGCCATTGTCATGGGGAACAGGTCATGCCGACCTGCTTACCATACTTGCCATGCTCGAGGATGCAGGCTATGAAGTGCCTGATGTGAACATGAAAGCCTACATGGAGGCGCGGCGCCTTTCACAGGAGTTTATCGACGAATTCCTGGGTTACTATATTGACCCCTACAACCGCCAGCTAAATGCCTTGCTCATAAAGCCGGGCTTGCCGGGTGGAATGATGGGGAGCCTTATGGCCGACCTTGCAAACAACCTGAAAAGTATCAACAAGTACCTTGAGAAGAAAAAGAAACCGCTTCTCACCCAGGATGAACTTATGCTGAAGCTTTACGATGAGGTTGAATATATATGGCCGAAAATGGGTTATCCGCCGCTTGTGACACCCTACAGTCAGTATGTGAAAAATGTTGCATTGATGAATGTTACGCAAATGCTCAAAGGAAAAGAGCGTTTCACAATAATTGACGACAACACCTGGGATATGTTGCTTGGAAAATCAGGCAAGCTCCCCGGAAAGCTTGCACCTGAGCTTGAGGAAAAAGCAAAGGCAGAAGGCCGTGAATTTTATGAAGGCAATCCCCAGGATCTTTATCCAGATGAGCTTGACACCTTCAAAAAAGAGATGGATGAAAAAGGCTGGGATTACGGTCAGGATAACGAAGAACTATTTGAACTGGCAATGCACCCTGAACAATACAGGAATTATAAATCGGGAGAAGCCAAAAAAGCCTTTGAGGAAGATCTGGCAAAAAGAAAGTCAGAGGGAGGCGGACTCTTCCCGGCACCAGCCGTTGAAGCCCCCAAAGCCGAACCAGCAGCGCCTGTACAACCATCTACCATGAACATAGATGTGAACGGTGAAAAATTCAAAGTAACCGTTTCATACGGTGATGAAGGCGGTCAATCAAAAGCTGAAAATAAACCGGAAACATCAGCTTCCGCCCCGGCAAAAGAAGAAAAAGAACCGGAATCAAAAGAGGGGGCAGAAGAGGTAACATCCCCGATCGAAGGTAATTTCTACCTTACCAAGGAGGCATCGGAGAAACCCCTGAAGGTAGGAGACACGGTTAAAAAAGGGGATATTCTGGGCTACATTGAGGCCATGAAAACCTACAACTCAATAAAAAGCGACAAGGAAGGCACAATAGTCGAAATAGTCCCCGACAACGGTGAGGAGGTAATAGAGGACGATGTGTTATTCCTTATAAAGTAGAGATTTGGTAAAATAAGTATTTTAAAAAACCTTCAACCTGTCTCCCAGGGAGGCAGGTTGATATAAAGATATAAAAATGGATGCTTTCAGCAGATTATTTGAAATGACATCGTTCGGTGATATACCAGGCGAACCCGGTGTCATCATTATGATAATAATAGGCCTTGTTTTACTTTATCTGGGCATAGCCAAAAAATACGAGCCACTGCTTCTGATCCCGATAGGTTTCGGGGTAATTCTGGCAAACCTTCCGGGTGCCGGAATGGGTATAGTCCCCGACGAATATGTGGAGCTAGACGGTGAAAGATATAAAAACCTTGTTGAAATAGCCAGAGATCACGGCATAATGAACTTCATCTATTATTCGCTGATCAAAACCGGATTTTTGCCACCTCTTATATTTATGGGTGTGGGAGCGTTGACAGATTTCGGCCCAATGCTCAGAAACTTAAGATTATCACTTTTTGGTGCAGCAGCACAATTGGGTATATTTTCGGTCTTTCTGGCTGCAACCGCCGTTGGTTTCACGCTTCAGGAAGCAGGTTCGCTGGGTATTATCGGAGGGGGTGACGGACCAACAGCTATTTATATATCAATTATGCTTGCCCCGCATCTTCTGGGACCAATTGCAATTGCAGCCTATTCATATATGGCACTTGTACCCGTTATAATTCCCCCGGTGGTGAATGCACTATGCTCAAGGAAGGAGCTTAATATAAACATGAAGGAGATGGACAAAAAATTTCCATCCAAAAGGGAGATTAAAAATATTAATGCCGCCAAAATTGGATTCCCTATTGTAATGGGAATTTTAATTTCATTTTTCGTCCCCACAGCAGTTCCCCTTATAGGGATGCTCATGTTCGGCAACCTTGTAAAGGAGCTTGGGGTAATTACCGGCAGACTTTCAAGTGCTGCTACAGGGCCTATCCTCAATACCGCCACAATTTTTCTCGGTCTTGCCGTTGGTGCATCAATGACCTCTCAGACATTTCTTGATATAAGAACTCTGGGAATTATTGCGGGAGGCCTTGTTGCATTTGCAATTTCAGTTGCCGGAGGTATACTGGCAGTGAAAATATATAATTTCTTTGCCAAGAAAAAGATAAATCCCCTTATAGGGGCAACCGGACTGAGTGCGGTACCGATGGCATCAAGAGTCGCAAATGAGATTGCCGTTAAATACGACAACAAAAACCATCTTCTTCAGTACTGCATGGCAAGCAACATATCAGGGGTAATAGGATCGGCTGTAGCCGCAGGTGTTTTGATCTCATTTTTGGGCTGACACAACCGGCCTTAGGCAAACAAAATAATTGAAAAAATTAGCCCTTTGGAAAACCGTCTCATTATTGAGGCGGTTTTTTATATTAGCAATCTGATTCATTGTGGCTAAAGCCCCGTTATTTTGCAGGTTTTCTAATAGGTCACAAAAGTGCAGCCGTAAAAAATTGCGAATAAATATTTCAAACCGACTTGTTGAAAAAAAATTACACAGGCTATGTTCACATATTGATCAAAACTTTGTACATTTACATAAAGGGTAGCCCGTGGCAGGGAAAATTTTAAAAACAGCCCGCACCTGAGCATTATTAACTTTTATCGGCAATAACAGCCTGGTCAGAGAAAGGATTTTGTAACATAAAAAGGAGACTTTTATAATGGAAAACGAAAAAACCAAGAAAAACGAGAAAAAAGAGATAAATGAGAAAAACAAAGAGAAGCTCAAGGCTCTTCAGCTTACACTTGACAAAATCGACAAAGAGTACGGCAAGGGTACAATTATGAAAATGGGTGACGAGGCAGTTTCTGACGTGCCTTCCATTCCGACAGGTTCATTGGGTATTGACATTGCCGTAGGTGTGGGTGGTTACCCACGCGGGCGGGTTGTCGAAATTTTCGGACCTGAATCCTCCGGTAAAACTACCCTGGCTATTCATGCAATTGCCGAAGCCCAGGGAAACGGGGGGATAGCAGCATTTATAGATGCAGAACATGCTTTTGACCGTTTTTATGCAGAAAAGCTTGGGGTCGACATTGAAAACCTTCTCATCTCTCAGCCCGATAACGGTGAGCAGGCACTAGAAATAACAGATCACCTTATCAGATCGGGAGCTATAGATATAATTGTTATTGACTCTGTTGCAGCACTTACACCAAAATCGGAAATCGAGGGGGACATGGGTGATTCTAAAATGGGCTTGCAGGCCAGGTTAATGTCTCAGGCACTCAGAAAATTGGCAGCCAACATAAGCAAAACAAAAACCTGCTGTGTTTTCATAAACCAGCTTCGTGAAAAAATAGGCGTCATGTTCGGCAATCCTGAAACTACTACAGGTGGAAATGCGCTCAAATTTTACTCCTCGGTAAGGATAGATATTAGAAGAATCAATCAGATAAAAGATGGTGAGGATGTCAAGGGAAGCCGCACACGTGTTAAGGTTGTAAAAAACAAGATCGCCCCGCCTTTCAGAAAAGCTGAATTTGACATTATGTATGGAGAAGGGATTTCAAAAAGCGGTGAAATAATAGATCTTGCCGTTGACCAGAATATTGTTAAAAAAAGTGGCTCATGGTTCAGTTACGGGGAGACCAAGCTTGGTCAGGGGCGTGATGCTGTAAAAAAAATGATCTCCGATAACCCCGAGCTTGCAACGGAGCTGGAAAGCAAGGTAAAAGAGGCCTTCTCAGGAAAATAATCGATTCCAGGGTAAAATTTAAAACCTGATAAGATTGACAAACCAATCTGTTTTATAAATAACCTTTCTCTGCACACAAAGGGATGCAGGGGAAGGTTTTTTAAATTATTTCAAACAACTTAAATTCAATCAAGATGAAGCATCATGCCAAATTAATTCTTCTGCCTGCGCTTGTTCTGCTCTTTTGCTTTTGTGAAAGACCGGAAGAGACTCACGATTTCAGCGGCGAATTAACCGACGAGGAAATTGAGGGTGGAAGGCTTACCCCTGAAATTCTTTGGAAATTCGGGCGTGTAGGCAGTTCTCAATTATCGCCCGACGGAAATACCGTTGTCTACACAGTCTCCAGATACGACCACAAAAGCAACAAAAGCATGACGGAGATCTGCGCCCTGGATATTGAAAATCTTGAAGTAACTATCCTTACGAGCCACCAGGGAGCAAACACCTCCCCCCGATGGCATCCTGACGGGGAAAAAATCGGTTTTCTAAGTGACGAAACAGACAAGATGCAACTCTGGGAAATGAACCCTGACGGAAGCGGCAAAACACAGCTCACCGATATTGAAGGAGGAATAACAGGTTTCGATTACTCCCCCGCCGGGACACATGTTTATTACACAAAACAGGTGAAGCTGGATGAAACCCCGGCTGAAAAACACCCCGATTTGCCCCACATGAATGTGCGAATAGAGGATGACCTTATGTTCAGGCATTGGGACCAATGGCATAATTATTCCTACAGTCACATTTTTGTGGCAGAGTATTCCCATGGACAACTGGATGAGGGCAAAGACATAATGGAGGGGGAAAAATACGATTCACCCCTTGCCCCTTTTTATGATCAAGCCCAAATAACCTGGTGTCCGGAGGGAAAGATTATTGCCTATACAAGCAAAAAGTTAAAGGGAGTCGATTATGCTGTAAGCACCAATTCTAACATTTTCTTTTATGATATTGAAACAGGGGAAACTGCTAAAATTACCGAGGGTGAAGGTTACGACAGATACCCGGTCTTTTCTCCATGCGGCAAATACATGGCATGGCAAAGTATGGAAACTCCCGGTTATGAATCTGACAAGGCCCGACTGTTTTTGTACAACAGGGAGAATGGTGTGAAAACATACCTTACACGTGATTTTGAAGAAAATGCATCTGATTTTGTGTGGAGCCGTGACAGCGATATTATTTACTTTATCAGCGGCACAAATGCAACTTACCAGGTATTCAGCATAAATGTCAACACACGCCATATAAACCAGGTAACAAGCGGCTACCACAACTATACATCAATAGGAAAGAAAGGCAACACACTGATAGGGGAAAAGATGTCAATGTCAATGGCTACTGAGCTTTTCCAGATAGATCCTGCAGCCGGTGAAGAAACCCAGCTAACCTTCACCAACAGTCATATATATGACAATATTGAAATGGGCAGGGTTGAGGAGCACTGGGTAAGTACAACAGACGACAAAAGCATGCTGGTGTGGCTAATACTGCCACCCGATTTTGATTCCAACAAAGAATACCCTGCGCTTTTATACTGTCAGGGCGGCCCCCAAAGCGCAGTCAGCCAGTTTTTCTCCTACAGGTGGAACTTTCAATTAATGGCGGCCAACGATTACGTAATTGTTGCACCCAACAGACGGGGATTGCCGACTTTCGGACAGGAATGGAACAGGCAGATCTCAGGTGACTGGGGCGGACAGGCCATGGATGATTATCTCTCAGCAATCGATGCCATGAAAGAGAAACCTTTTATTGACCGGGACCGCCTGGGGGCAGTAGGAGCAAGTTTCGGGGGGTACTCCACTTTCAAGCTTGCCGGAATGCACGAAAGACGCTTCAAGGCATTCATTGCCCACAACGGGGTTTATAACCTGGAGAGCATGTACGGAGCCACCGAAGAGATATTCTTTGTGAACCATGACCTTGAAGGTCCTTACTGGAAGCGGCCAAAACCGGTTAGCTACGATGAGTTCTCACCTCACAGGTTTGTGCAGCACTGGGACACTCCAATGCTTATAATCACAAGTGAAAAAGATTACCGTGTTCCCTATACCGAGGGGTTGCAGGCTTTCACAGCCGCAAGGTTGCAGGGAATACCAAGCCGCCTGCTTCACTTCCCTGAGGAGAATCACTGGATTCTTCAACCTCAAAACGGAATAGTGTGGCAGCGTGAATTTTTTGCATGGCTGGACAAATGGGTTAAATAAAAAAGGCTTTTTTCGGGCCAAATCAAATTATCCACGGGCAGATCCTCACAGCCGGGCAGTTTGATTACCGTTTTCTGAAACGGGAATTACCTGCCCGGCCTGCTTTTTTATATAGCTGCATTGCCTTTTCTGTCTTCAAATCTTCAGGCATACCTGCATCAAGCCAGTGTATGTTAAAACCCTGACGCTCCATTCTCCTGAACCAGGTCATCTGTCTTTTCGCAAACCGGTGGATCTCAGTGTTCAGTTTGGCAAACATTTCCCCGTAATCAAGTTCGCCCAGAATGTACATTGTAACATACCTGTATTCAAGTCCATAATACTTTAGATCTTCAGCCTTCACACCTTCATCGAGCAGGCTTCTGACCTCCCCGATCAAACCAGAAGCAATCCTTTTTTTTAATCTTTCGGTTATCCTTCTTCGGCGCTCATCACGGTCAGCCGTTAATCCTATCAACAAATTTTCGAACCGTGGATGATCGTCATTTTCACGTAATTTACCGTATTTTGACTGATAAACGGCTATCTCAACAGCCCTGACAAGTCTTTTTCTGGAAGATGTATCACTAACATTGTGAGGGTGGCGGTATCGGGCAAGCATACTTTCCAGCTCCTTCATGGATTTTGTCTCCAGCTCCTTTCTAAGCTCCGTGTCATGGGGTACTTCAATAAGCATATAGCCCTTGACGGCCGCTTCAATATACATACCTGTACCACCGCACAAAACCGGTTGCCTGCCTCTTGAGACAATATCATGATATGCCTTCAGGAAATCCCGCCGGAATTCGTAAACACTGTATTTATAACCAGGCTCCGCTATATCAATAAGATGAGAGGGTATACGGCTGCCTTTTACCAGATAGTCATCTTTATCCTTACCTGTTCCTATATCCATTCTGCGATAAACCTGCCTTGAATCGGCACTGATTATCTCCCCGTCTGTCTCCCGGGCCAGCCTGGCAGCAAATGATGTTTTGCCGGTAGCAGTCGGACCAACCACAGTTATCAAAACAGGTTTGTTTTTATCCATAAAAAAGGACTTTTAACTATTTATTTATTCCCCATTAATTATCCAAAAATAAAAAAAACTGATACTTTTGTTATTGCAAATATTTGTATAAAAAAAATCTCTTCTAATATATGCAAAAACTAATCATTTTGGCCACAGTAGCGGCTTTGCTTGCCGGAAGCTGTTCACCTGCAGAAAAAGGGGAGGATGAAAAAGACATGCTTACTGTAAGCATATTGCCACAGAAATACTTTGTTGAACAAATAGCAGGTGACAATTTCGATATAAATGTTATGGTGCCCAGAGGGGCAAGCCCCGAAACATTCGAGCCTGCTGCCCGGCAAATGAAGGAGGCTGCAAATTCAAAAGCATTTTTCATTACAGGGCATCTGCTTTTTGAGAAGACTTTAATGAAAAACATTAAAAGCCAAAATAAAGATGTCAAATTTGTTGACACATCCAGGGATGTAGAGCTAATAGCCGATGATGTTGCCGACCACGGCGATCATGCGCACATTCACGGAGCTGATCCTCACATCTGGATTTCCCTGAAAGAAGCTGAAGCCCAGCTTTCTGTTATTTTGGAAACTATTGCCGAAATTGATCCCGATAATGAACAATACTACAGAGATAACCACGAGAGATTCATTTCAAAGATACGTGCACTTGATGAGGAGTTAACGTCCCGTTTTAAAAATGCAAAGGGAAACTCATTTTTAATTTACCATCCCGCTTTATCTTACTTTGCAAGGGATTACGGATTACAGCAAATATCTGTTGAAGATCACGGAAAAAGTCCCACGCCATCCCATATGAAAAAAATTATTGACAGTGCCCGCAAAAAAGGGCTGAAAGATGTGTTCATTCAAAAGGAATTTGAGCGGGACAATGCCAGGGCCGTAGCCCGTGAGCTTGGAGGGGATGTTATAGAAGTAGACCCTCTTTCAGAAAACTGGCTTGAGAACATGGAAGATATGGCAGAGAAAATCCTGGCTACACTTAACAGGTGACTTTGCAGTTAAACCCATTCAAATAAAAAACAGGGCTGAGGGGATGCAAAAAATTTTGGAAATAAGTTCACTTTCTGCCGGTTATGGAGATAACATCGTGCTGCGTGACATAAACTTTTCAGTTTATGAAAATGATTTCATAGGGATTATCGGACCTAACGGAGGGGGGAAAACCACCCTTTTGAAGGTGATAATGGGGGTTATCAAACCTTTTAAGGGAAAAGTCAGGTTTTTTCATAACCAAAGCAACGCCCGCAACATAATAGGGTATCTTCCCCAAATGAACCTCTTTGACAAGGATTTTCCCATTACTGTGGTGGACGTGGTTCTCTCCGGTTTGCTCTCCAGGGATGGGGTATTTGGAAAGTACTCGCGCAGGCAAAAAGAGCATGCCGAAAAGCTTCTCCAGAAAATGGGTATAGGTGATCTCTCTAAAACACCGGTCGGTAAACTCTCGGGAGGCCAGCTACAGCGCGTATACCTTTGCCGGGCAATAATATCCTCACCGCAACTCCTCATCCTTGATGAACCAAACACTTTTGTAGACACCGGCTTTGAAAAGGATTTTTATGAAATACTCCGGGAACTGAACAAGGAGATGGCAGTAATTATTGTCTCACACGATGTCGGCACAATTACATGGTATGTCAAAACCATAGCATGTGTAAACAAAAGACTTCACTACCACCCTTCAAACGTGATTACACAAGAGCAACTTGAAGCATATAATTGTCCGATACAGATCATAACACACGGGGATGTACCCCACACCGTACTTAAAAAACACAAAGAGCAACATGATTGAAACCCTGCTTGATCTGCTCCAATACCGTTTTTTTTCAAATGCATTGCTGGCGGCCTTTTTCGCTTCAATAGCATGCGGTATTATCGGCACATATATAGTTTCAAGAAGGATTGTCTTTATCAGCGGAGGAATAACACATGCATCTTTCGGAGGTATCGGCATAAGTTATTACTACAGCTTTGACCCCATTGCGGGCGCGGCGGTTTTTGCCGTTCTCTCTGCACTGGGAATTCAATTCATGAAGGAGAAAACTCAAGTAAGAGAGGATTCGCTTATCGGTATACTCTGGTCTTTAGGTATGGCGGTGGGTATTATTTTTGTCTTCATTACTCCCGGTTACGCACCCGATCTGATGGGGTACCTTTTTGGAAGTATAATGACCGTATCAGGCAGCGACCTTACTGTAATGGGAATTCTGACTTTTGTAATTGCCCTGTTTTTTATTTTGTTCTACAAACCTGTACTTTTCATATCTTTTGACCAGGAATACGCTAAAACACACAGAGCCCCCGTAAAACTCATGAACTTTATTCTGATAACACTTGTAGCATTAACCGTTGTATTGAGCATAAAAGTGGCGGGAGTGATACTTGTGTTGTCACTGCTGACTATCCCTCAAACAACGGCAAATATTTTCTCCCACAATTTCAGGAATATTATGCTCTTTTCAATTCTTGTGGCATTTGCGGGATGTTTTGCCGGACTGCTCATCTCTTTTGAGCTGAACATACCATCTGGTGCTTCAATCATTTTTTCGCTCATTGTAATTTTTATAATTGCCAAGCTTTTTGATATTATCACAACACACATTAAAATAGTTAAATCAATTAAAAACAATAATTAACTCAAAAACTGAAAAATATGCAATACGATCTGATTATAATAGGAAGCGGACCGGGCGGCTATGTGGCTGCCATAAGGGCAAGCCAGCTCGGCCTGAAAGCAGTAGTTGTTGAAAAGGCTGAACTTGGTGGTGTATGCCTTAACTGGGGTTGTATCCCAACCAAATCGCTGCTGAAAAGTGCCCAGGTTTATAAATATCTTCAGAATTCAGAAGATTACGGAATAGCTGTGGAAGGTGAAATCAAACCCGATTTTGAAAAAATTATAAAAAGAAGCCGCAACGTTGCCCAAAATATGAGCAAGGGGATACAATACCTTTTCAAGAAGAATAAAATTGAACAGGTAAAAGGATCCGGGAAACTCACTGACAGGAACAAAGTGGAGGTAACAGGTGAAAATGGGGAAAAAACAGAACTATCGGCAAACCATATAATTCTTGCAACCGGCGCAAGATCACGTGAGCTACCCGGAATTGAACAGGACGGGGAAAAAATAATCTGCTACCGCAAGGCAATGACACTTCCCAAACAACCCGGCTCAATGCTTGTTATAGGATCGGGTGCAATAGGCAGTGAATTTGCCTTCTTTTATGCATCCCTTGGAACAAAAGTAACCCTTGTTGAAGTTTTGCCGAAAATATTGCCGCTTGAAGATGAAGATGTATCATCCCAGCTTGGAAGATCATTTAAAAAAATGGGGATAAAGGTAATGGCCGGGGCAACCGTTGAATCGGTCGACAAAAACGGTGACCTCTGCAGGGTGAAAGTAAAAACAAAAAAGGGTGAAGAAACAATCGAGGCCGAGAAAGTCCTTTCAGCAGCCGGGGTAACACCCAATATTGAAGGTATCGGAATTGAAGAAACGGGTGTAAATATTAAAAACGGGAAGGTGGAAGTTGATCAGTACTACCGCACCAACATAGAAGGGGTTTATGCAATTGGCGACATTGTTCACGGACCGGCACTTGCCCATGTTTCTTCAGCTGAAGCTGTTATCTGCGTCGAGAAGATTGCAGGACTGGATCCCAAACCACTTCGTTACGACAACATTCCCGCATGTACATACACCTTACCGGAGGTTGCATCGGTAGGGCTGACCGAAAAGGAAGCCAGGGATGAAGGAAAGGAAATAAAGGTAGGGAAGTTTCCTTTCACTGCATCAGGCAAAGCAAGTGCATCAGGCGAAAGGGACGGGTTTGTAAAGCTGGTCTTCGATGCAAAATACGGAGAGCTGCTTGGAGCGCACATGATTGGAGCCAATGTTACCGAAATGATATCTGAAGCAGTTGTTGCACGTAATCTGGAAACAACCGGGCACGAGCTGATCAAGTCAGTCCACCCCCACCCTACAATGTCGGAGGCTATTATGGAGGCTGCAGCAGATGCTTTTGATGAAGCAATCCATATTTAACAAACCGAAGTGCTTAAACCTGACCGGTAACCAGGCACAGGCAGGGGAATCGGGATCAACTCCCGTTTCAACCTGCCACTCCGGCATACGTGCTATCCGGTTAAAGGCTGCTCCCTCAACAGGTTATCCCGTCAGGCAGGGCACTAACGAAAAAAGCAGGACACCCCCACGGGCATCCTGCTTTTCTTTTTTGGTTATGGTTAATTATCACCGTTCAATATAAAACACCCTGGATAAGATTTTGCCGTCTTCACTAACCCCCTCCACTCTAACGCGGTAGAAATCAAAAGGACCGTCTTTTTTAAACGATAAAGATGCCTTGCCTTGAGTGTCAACCTCAAGTTCCGGTTTCCATAAGAGTGTCTTTTCGGTCAATGGTTCAGGCATATCAATTGTCGTAAGATCAACAGCAGTCTCAAATTCCTTTGGAGTGTAAAAACCTGCAATCTGGTATTCATAAAAATCCTGTCCATACATACCACCTCTTTTGGTATATGCAAGGATAGCTCCTCCGCCGCCTCTCGAGCCAAAAACAGCGGTGCTGGCACCCCTGAATACTTCTATACGGTAAACATCCCTGGGATTGGTATTTAGAAACGAGCTTCTTCCCACCTCCGTTCCGTCCATGAAAAATATGGGCTCGGGCGGGGGACCGGACAACCTGCCGGCATCCCTGAAAACAAGACGGCCCTGGCGAACAGAAAGTCCTGTCACCCTTGAAACGAGCAAATCCATCATCCCCCGGTATTCACTGGCCCTGTCTTCACCAACGTATATAGTCTGATCGGGAGTGCCGTATGTGGGAGCAGCTTCTTCGTATGGGCGGCCAACCCGGTAAGGATCCTCGTCCCGGCGCACAAGTTTCAGGCTCCATGAGGGGCCGGGTCTTGTAATGTCAATTTCCCTTGAATAAAGATTTTTATGGTACTCCAGGGTTTCATCCTCTGGAATATCAATATTGAGCCTGGGATTCATGCGCCCTTCAAGCTCGGGGGTTGTTATCTCAACAGTTATAAAATCGGGGTAGACAAGATCCTCAAAATAGAACCTGCCTTCATCATTTGTTGTAGCCGTGTATTTGTCACCTTTACCGTCAAGCACCCTGAGGCGGACAGTTTGGTCAGTTACAGGCTCGTCATTGACAGGGTTAATCACTTCTCCGGAGATAGTTATACCGTACTTGTCTTCATAGGCAATTTCAGGGGCTACGCCTGAGACGGCCGTATCAACAGAAAACCTTTCCAAATCTTTGGTCATTAATAATGCATCAAGTGCTTCATATGCAAATTCACCGTTCCGGTCAAAAAAGGATGCAGGATTATCCAAAAATCCAGAAAATTCTGAACTTAAAAGAAAATAAGAAAGTGCATTTTCATGTCTGCCCTTTTTATCACCTGTTATACCGGTAACTGTAACCGAAAAATTTCCGCTTGAAACTTCTCCCTTAGAGTCCTTTAAAAAAAGATCAACCTGACCGACATCTGAAGAGGGGGTTTTAAAATCGATCTCAGCATCAAGGCGTTTTTCTTTTAAATTGTCAATAAAAACAAGCCTGTCGGCGAGCTTATCCTCCCCTGAAAGAACGGCAAACTGAGCAACACCGGCGGGAAAATCGCTCTTGTCAATTGTAGCGCTATATTTACCGTCTGCAAAATCAAGCCGGTCAAGATAGATAAGCTCCCCTCTTACATGACCTACTATATAGCAATCATCACCTAATTCACCGCTTTTGGTAACTTCTATTTCCATTTCTTCATTGCCCGGTTGTGTGACATTCAATACAACACCACTTTGTTTTACTTCGGGCAATTCGCCACTTTTCGGGAAAAGCCTTCCCTCAATGCTGATTGAGGCTGTATATTCTTCCCCATATTCGGGTGTAATTTCAAAAACACCCAACCCCGGAGAGATTGTGTATATTTCGGCTATTTTATTCCCGCTGTCATCCTCAATCTCGCCATCTTCAAATTCTATCCCCTTGCCAAGCTCATTTGTAACCCTGAAGGCAACCCGGGTGGGCACCCCAGATACCAGTGAGCCTGACTCCGGATAGAAAGAAACCTCATAATTATCAGCTTTCCTTTCCAGCCTGCGGTTATACCTTCGGTTATATAACAGCTCGTTTAAAGCAATCTTGTTTTTATAATCAGGATTGCTGATATAGATATTTTCATAAAAGAAAAACTCATGCCCCTGATTTCTCATCGGCTTTGTATAGGCCCTTACCTTGTAATTTCCTTCGGCCAGGGTGTCTTCGAGCTCAAAATCACCGCGGGAAGTACCGTCCTTTGCCTTCATAAATCTTTGTTTGACAAGATTTCCGCGGCTGTTTATAAGCTCGACATACATGTTTAAGCTGTCTGTTACAAGCTCATGGGTTTTGCCATCCAAAAGATATGCCTTGAACCACATCTTTTCACCTGCAATGTAATGATCCTTGTCAAGATGCAGGTATAACTTCTGGGAAGGCTTCTCTGCAGAAAAATACCTGAAGTTTTCTGCAACATTCTGTATATCAACTTGTCCCTTTGCAGATGACAAGGAGAACAAGATGACTGACAATATCAATAAAATCTTCATAGTCCACCCCAAATAATTAAACTTTTACATATATTAATAAAACTAAAAATACTAAATTTTGTTTTATTTAATTTAAAAAAATTAATTTTGCAACTTTTTTTGTGCTCTAATGTGCTCTAACATAATAACGATATCTGAAGCAGTGTGATTATTTGTTTTTCATTTGCCAAAACCAAAATCTCACTTATGTATGCAACCTTTTTCAAAAATTTTGCATCTTATAAACAGAGGGAGTTAACTTGCAGTATTTTCGGAGGCGATAAAAAGTTCTTTTAAATAAAATTTGGGGTACAGTTTGTTCGTTTTTAAAATATAATTTATTATTTTAGCTAATAAATTTTACAAGTTTTGGCGGATAAACTGGAAAGCATAATAGAGGGCTGCAAGAGGGGTGACAAGAAGTCCCAGGAGCGGCTATACAGGCGTCTGTCCGGTCAGCTTTTTGCTATATGCTTAAGGTATGCTGACAATTATGAAGAAGCCCGGGATTATCTCCAGGAGGGATTCATAAATGTCTTTAACAGCATTAAGCAATATGAGGGCAAAGGCTCTTTTGAAGGATGGATGAAAAAGATTATAATAAACACTGTACTCCAGGGTATAAGGAAGAAAAGGTTCATGATACCACTTGTCCATGATTATCAGGACAATTATGAGTTCCATCTTCCTCATATGCCAACCGATTTGTCGGAATCAGACCTGCTCGGGATGATACAGGAGCTGCCCCGTAACTACAGAATAGTGTTCAACCTTTATGCAATTGAAGGTTACAAGCACAACGAAATTTCACAAATGTTGAACATAACTGAAAATACAAGTAAGTCACATTTATTTAGAGCAAGAACTAAATTACAGGAAAAAGTAAACCATCATTATTCAAAAGTAAAGAGAGTATACAAAAGCAGTGTCTTTTAGTAACCAACATATTGACGATTTTTTCAGGAACGGTCTGCAAGATTTTCAGCAGTCACCGCCGAATGAAGTGTGGAGTGCTATTGTTCATGCCCTGAAGGTTCAAAAGAGGAAGAAACGCACTATGATCTTTCTCAGAAGTGCTGCATCAATGGCTGTATTGATAGCAATTGGTGGTGGCATATTTATGGGCTTGCGCTTCCTTTCACCTGAATCCGGCGGTTATGGTTCTCTTACAACCATACCATCGGAATATGCGGAAGAATTTACCGACTATACCCTAACGCAGTATTCTGATGAAAATATTGCCTTTCATTACTTTGAAGAAGAGGATGCGACCGTATACGGAGAAGTCCCGCCAGCTGAGGATAAGAAAAAAGATGAAGGCAAGCCGGAGGAGAGGGGAAGTTTTGATCATGAAAAAATCGCCAGAAAGCAGGCTTACCTCTACAGTGATTACAGCAGGGATGATATAGAGCTGATACGTACCGAAAGGTTTAGCCCGGAAACAAATTTCATACCCGCTGAAAAAAGGGAAGAAGATAAAAAAATCTCATCGGGAACTAATACATCAGAAAGATTAACACTGGGCTTTCATATAACCTCATCTTATTCCTACAGGAGCCTTAGAGGCGGGTTAAGCGGAACTCCTCCGGGCCATTACTTTAACGGATTTGAAACCGGGGTGGGTTCTGTTTCGCCCGGTTTAACTGTATCTTATATGATTACCCCCAGTGTGGAAATTCATGTCGGGGCGCAGATCTCACAAATGGGGCAGTCTATTAACTACTCGAACAAGGATAAAATTATTTCAACCCGGGACCAGAAATCCAACACTCTCACAATACAAAGCTCAACTGGTGCAATAACAAAAATAAACCCGACAGTTTTCTTCATCGGAAACTCAAGTTTAACCGGTAAGTCGTCGGCTGAATCCAGAAATACGTTCCAAAAAGTTTCAGCCTCTAATTTTCACCCGATCAGCGGAAATATAGAACAAAAATTCACATATTTCCAGATTCCCGTAACCGCCCGCGTTTACTTGCTGGATAACAATTCCAGCAGGCTGTTCCTGTCGGGAGGCATGACCGCAAACCTGCTTTTAGGCAACAACGTGGTCCTCCAGCGGGTTAATGAACGGATCCCTATCGGCAAAACCGATAACATAACTGATCTGAGCTTTGGGGCAAGGATAAGCGGCGGAATTGAGCAATCCATAAGCAATGGCTTTTATATTTCACTGGAGCCGGTATTCAACTATTTTGTCACCCCGATAAACCCCGAGCATAATTTATCCACTTACCCTTACTCCTTTGGACTTTCCACAATGGTTCGCTACAGGTTTTAAACAAAGTCATCTAATAGAGTGTTTTTTCATTGAGTTGATGCCTGATTTGAGCCTCAGCGGGTCAAGGTTTTTATGGCAGCTTATGGAAGTGAATTGGAAAAAAAATGGTTAATTTTGTTTGATGATCCGGAATTGTCTGCCAATAATATTGTTCCGGGTTTTTTCACTTGTACTTGTCCTGTAAAACTGATCCAGGCATTTTATTGTTTTATTGTATAAATAATTGATGTTATGCGTATTATATATTATATGGAGCGCGCCTCATTTTTCATGCTTTTTATCTTATTGCTTGCCGGCTTTGTTTTTCTTTTTACATTTTTTAAACCTGACGAAGAAACCACATTCAGGGAGCAATATATGAACAACTATTCCATATTTGCACTTGAGATCCCCGAAGAGGTGAAATTTGCCGGCGAACGTCTGCCACTTGAATATTTTGACGTACATGAAAGCTTCGACAGAGAGTTGATGGTAAATACTTACTGGCATTCACAAACCTTGTTGTTTATAAAACGTGCCAACAGGTATTTCCCCGTTATAGAACCCATTCTTGAAGAGCACGGCATACCTGAGGATTTTAAATATCTGGCATTGGCCGAAAGCGGGCTTACCAATGCGGTTTCACCAGCCAGGGCTATAGGGTACTGGCAATTTTTGAGGGATACCGCCAGGGAATATGGGCTTGAAGTTACCGATCAGGTTGACGAACGTTACCATCTGGAAAAATCTACGGTTGCCGCATGCAAGTTTCTTAAAGAGTCATACGAGAAATACGGAAGCTGGACAATGGCAGCTGCAAGCTATAATGTCGGACGCCGCGGTATAGATAGCCAGATTGAGATACAGGAGGAAAAAGAATACTATGACCTTTTGCTTAATGAAGAAACTGCCAGGTACATATTCCGCATAGCAGCAATTAAAACTATAATGGAAAATCCCGAAAATTACGGTTTCAGATATCGTAAAACGGACCTTTACCAGCCGCTTGAAAATTACTACAAAGCAGAAATTGATACAACAATTGACTGTTTTGCAGAATTTGCCAAAGAGCACGGCACAAACTACAAAATACTCAAATATCTTAACCCCTGGTTGCGCAAGCCTCATTTGAACGTGCGCGGAGACAGCACATACACAATTAAAATTCCGGAAGAGGGGTTTCGGCTGAGGAAAAGTAATAAAGACGAACTATAATAATGAAGCATGACAATTTCATTGAAGTTCTCGGTGCCAGGGTACACAACCTGAAAAATATCGATATTTCAATCCCGCGACACAGGCTGGTTGTGATAACCGGCTTAAGCGGCAGCGGGAAATCTTCACTGGCATTTGACACTATACATGCTGAAGGTCAAAGGCGTTACATGGAAACAATGTCTGCTTATGCCCGCAATTTTATAGGCAGCATGGAGCGTCCCGATGTTGACCGGATAACCGGGTTAAGCCCGGTCATATCGATAGAGCAAAAAACGGCCAATCGCAATCCCCGCTCAACGGTTGGCACCATTACAGAAATTTATGATTTCCTTCGTCTTCTTTATGCCCGGGCAGCCGAGGCTTTCTCTTCAGCAACAGGGGAAAAAATGGTACGTTATACCCACCGCCAAATTGTGAATTTAATACTAAAAGAGTTTAATAACAGAAAAACATGCATTTTGGCGCCTGTGGTTAAGGGAAGAAAAGGTCACTACAGGGAATTGTTCGTTCAAATACGCAAAAAAGGGTTTCTGCATGCACGAATAAACGGAGAGATCAGGGAGATAACACCGGCGATGTATGTAGACCGGTACAAAACACATAATATTGAAATTGTTGTCGATAAGCTGAAAGTCTCAGAAAAAGATAAAAAAAGACTTGACAGCTCCATTCAAACAGCCATGCAGCACGGTAAGGGAACCATCCTTTTACTTAACATGGAAACAGGTGAAACAGGATATTACAGCAAACACCTTATGTGTCCTACTACCGGAATATCCTACAACGAGCCCGCCCCACACAGCTTTTCATTCAATTCACCCCACGGCGCCTGCCCGACTTGCAACGGACTCGGAACCGTGAATGAGATTGACACGGAAAAAGTAATTCCGGATCCCCGAATTTCAATACGAAAAGGGGGAATCAAACCCCTCGGGCCTTATAAAAATTCACTGACCTTCTGGCAAATTGAGGCAATAGCCTCCAAATACGGATTCAGCCTCAGCCAGCCTATTGAAGAAATACCCAAAGAGGCAATCAATACAATTCTTTACGGCTCGGAAGAAACATTTAAATTGCAACACACACCCCTTGGTTCATCCTCAAACTATTTCCTGAGCTTTGACGGTGTTCTCAACAATATTCAGGATAAAGAATCCGGCTTAACAGAAAAAACCAAGAAACAGGCAGATGAATTTATAAAAAAAGCTGTTTGCAAAAGCTGCAACGGAACCAGGCTCAAAAAAGAGGCGCTGCACTTTTTGATCGGCAACAAAAATATTGCTCAGGTAGCTGAAATGGATATAGTTCAACTGGAAAAATGGTTCACAAGGCTGGAAGAAAAACTGTCAACAAGACAAAAAAAAATCGGAAGTGAAATAATAAAAGAGATATTAACCAGAATCAGCTTCCTTAGGGAAGTAGGACTGTATTACCTTTCCCTGAGCAGGCCTGCCAACAGCCTTTCGGGCGGCGAAAGTCAGCGGATCAGACTCGCCACCCAAATAGGCTCACAACTGGTGAATGTTCTCTACATTTTGGATGAGCCTACAATAGGGCTACATCAGCGTGATAACCTGCAGCTTATAAATTCTTTAAAAAAGCTTCGCGACAAGGGGAATTCAATAATAGTTGCAGAACACGACAGGGAAATGATACTTTCAGCCGACAATGTAATTGACATGGGACCCAGGGCCGGACTGAGCGGAGGAGAAGTAGTTGCAACAGGAAAACCTTCCCATATCATCAATGCCAACACATTAACATCCCATTACCTTTCCGGCAGAAGAGAAATAAATCTCCCTCAAAAGCGAAGAAAGGGTAATGGAAATTATATTACAATAAAAGGGGCACAAGGTAATAACCTTAAAAATTTAAACGTGGGATTCCCCCTGGGTAAATTCATTTGCGTAACCGGCGTATCAGGAAGCGGAAAGTCAAGTCTGGTAAACGAGACACTTCATCCCGTTCTGAGCAGCCAACTTTACCGGTCAATTAAAAAACCACTTCCCTTCAGTTCAATTGAAGGTATTGAGCACATTGACAAAGTAGTTGAGGTAAACCAGCAGCCCCTTGGACGTACACCAAGATCTAATCCTGCCACATACACTCGTGTTTTCTCGGAAATACGCAAACTTTTCGGGCAAACAACAGAATCAAAAATACGCGGATACAAAGCAGGCAGATTCTCTTTCAATGTAAAAGGAGGCAGATGTGAAGAGTGTAAAGGGGCCGGTGTACAAACCATAGAAATGAATTTTCTGCCGGATGTTTACGTTATTTGTAAAAGCTGCAACGGTAAGCGATACAACCGTGAAACCCTGGAAGTTGAATACAAGGGGAAATCAATAAGTGATGTCCTTGAGATGACAATAAACCAGGCTGCCGATTTTTTTGATAAAATACCTGCATTAAAACAAAAACTCAAAATACTTCAAAAGGTCGGACTCGGATATATCAGACTTGGTCAGCCTTCGACAACTCTCTCAGGCGGTGAATCGCAAAGAGTGAAACTTTCTGCCGAACTGGCAAGGCGTGATACGAAAAAAACGCTTTATATTCTAGACGAGCCTACTACCGGCCTCCATTTTGAGGATATAAGAATGCTCCTTGAGGTACTTAATCATCTGGTCGAGAAAGGCAATACCATTATTGTAATTGAACACAATATTGATGTTATAAAAATGGCAGATCACATTATTGACCTTGGAATGGAGGGTGGCGAAAAAGGCGGTGAACTGATAGCAGAGGGAACACCAGAAGAAATATCCATGGTGAATAACAGCTATACTGGAAAATTTCTGGAAGAGGTTTTAAATTCGCAGAGAATTTCTAATTTAGAGGAAAAATAGACAACAAAATTAAACGAAATATTATGAGTTCATCAGAAGACAAGATCAAAAATGCTTTTGTTGAAAAGGACTGGAATGAAATAAAGACATTCGACTCGTGGACAATATTCAAGGTTATGTCAGAATTTGTGGAAGCATTTGAAAAGCTTAGCCGGATAGGACCATGTGTTTCCATTTTTGGGTCGGCAAGAACACCCCCGGATAACAAATACTATAAGCTGGCCAGGGAAATCGCTACCAAGCTGACCAAAAACGGGTACGGCATTATTACCGGAGGAGGCCCCGGAATAATGGAGGCTGCCAATATCGGAGCAAAAGAAGGCAAGGGAAGATCGGTAGGCTTAAATATTGACCTGCCAAAAGAACAGGGACCGAATGATTACATTGACGCAGATAAGCTGATAAATTTCAACCACTTTTTCGTAAGGAAAGTGATGTTCGTTAAGTATGCACAGGGTTTTATTGTACTTCCCGGTGGTTTCGGAACATTTGACGAGCTCTTCGAGGCCATTACGCTGATACAAACAGAAAAAATCGGAAAATTCCCTATTATTCTCGTTGGGAGCGATTTCTGGGAAGGACTTATAGAGTGGATAAAAAAAGTTATGCTTGAAAAAGAAAACAATATCTGCGAAAAGGATATGGAGCTTTTCTCTCTTGCAGACACCGCTGATGAAGTAGTTGCTCAAATTAACACTTTTTATTCAAAATACATGCTTAGTCCGAACTTTTAATATTTTTTTTTATCTTGCCTTATAAATAATACAGGTGTTTTCAGGAATCAATAATTAACTTCATGGTAACCCTTATAATTCTTTTAAACCTGGCAGGAACTGTTCTGATGATGAACACTTTTACCGGTGAGGGGATATCAATGCAAATTAAAGCACCTGAGAAAACTGAGGGGGGAAGCTCAGCAGAAATTGAAATTGAGTTCAGTAAAGGGAACGTGGACGGTTTTGCCAGGTTTCACCAGGAATTGCCCAACGGCATTAAGGCAACTCCAGTTTACCCGCTGGATGCAAGTTTTACTTTTCAGGACAACACAATATCGGTTATTTGGTTGCAACTGCCGCCTGAAGAAACCTTTTCCCTGAGATATGAGCTGCACTTTGACGATCGCCTTAAAGGTGATCTGAAACTGGACGGCACGATCAGTTTTATCCATGAGAATCAAAGAAAATCGGTTCATGCAGAGGAAACCACTCTTACTCTGACTCCTGCACCCGGGGTGGATGAAAGCCAACTGGTTGACCTTGAAGAAGCTGACCGCCTTTTGCCTGATTCAAAACCCGAACCGGAAAGAGTAACAGCTGATAAACCTCAACCTCCCGATACCCCGGACAAACCCCAACCTACCGATACCCCTGATAAGGCTCAACCTACCGCCCCCCCGCAAATATCTCCTGAAGATGAACGCCTGCTTAACCCTCTCGAAAAGGAAGAAGGTGTATACTACAGGGTTCAGATTTCTGCAGGAAGGCAAACAATAAATTTCAGAGAATATTTTAAGCGGCGAAATATTGACAGAGAAGTGAAAACCGAAATAGATGAAGGATGGATCAAATATACCATAGGTTCATATTATATCTACAGGGATGCCCGGGATTCAAGGAACAGCCTCTGGAGTAGAACACCCATAAATGATGCATTTGTAACCGCTTATAACAATGGTAACCGTATTACAGTCCAGGAGGCTTTAATGATAACCAACCAGAAATGGTACAAATAGTACCGGCTATAACCAATTTCATTTTTTTACGTACACAAGGTTAATACCAAATACAGCAAAGCTTCTACCTGACCGGAAAAAATGAGGTACAATTATTGTCTTATTGCTTGTGTGTTCCTGGTTATCCTTTCATCCTTCAGCGCATATTCACAGGATGACAGTGACCTGGATGACCTTTTGCGCGAGGAGGTGGAAGTTGAAAACCCGGTATACATGCCGATAGTATCTTTCGGTATTGGAACGCTCAATTTTTTCGGGGATGTCAATGATTTTCACAGATCCATACACGCCCTGCATCCCGGATACAAGCTAAATGTCTCCACCTTTCTTGACGACAGACTTTATTACAGGCTGAATTTTTACATAATGTTAGGAGAACTTTCAGCAAACGAACGTTCTCTTTCAGACCCGCAACGGAACCTCAATTTCAGGTCTGAAATCATAAATTTCGGAATAAATCTTGAATACGCTTTTAAACACTTTCTTACCGGAAACAAGATAAAACCATTTGTTTCTGCCGGTATAGAAACATTCAGGTTTGACCCCAAGGCAGATCTTTACAATTCACAGGGCATAAGATATAATTACTGGAGCGACGGAACCATACGCAACATTCCCGAAGATTCTCCCAATGCAAACGAAAGCGTAGTAATCCAAAGAAATCACGTTTATGAAACCGACCTGCGCCGGGAAGATCTGTACGGCATGGGTGACTACCCCCAGCTTTCTTTCTCTATACCTGTAGGTGCAGGTATTGACTTCAGCATATCTGAGAGGGTAAAAATGCGTCTTGGAAGCTCAATGCATTTTACCTTTACTGATATGCTGGACAATGTCACATCAGGAACGCCTGGAAGAGATGTGAAAAATAGAAATGACCGGTTCCTTTACTCATACCTTTCGCTTCATCTGGATCTTTTCTCAGAACCTGATACTGAAATTGTTGAAAGAATGTATGCAGATATGGAATTTGACCCCATACTGGTAGCGGATTCAGACGGCGACGGAGTATTTGATTTATACGACGAGTGTCCGGGAACACCCGCGGGTGTTGAAGTTGATGAAAGAGGGTGTCCTCTTGATACGGATGGCGACGGAGTTCCCGATTATCTTGACAAGGAACCTAATACTCCTCAGGGTGCTATGGTTGATGAACACGGAAGGGAAATAACCCCGGAAAAGATGGCGGATATTCTTGCCGAAAGGGAAAATGCTACACCAAGAGAGGAAGTCCATCTTGTTACCTTGCTCACCTCATACAGGCTGCCGGCATTTGGAGGGGGAAAAACCGCAGAATTGCCCGAAAAATTCAGGTTCGTTGACCTCAACGGCGACGGGCAGATAACATTTGAAGAATTAACCCTGGCAATTGAAGATTTTTTCAATTATCAGACAAACCTGACTGTTGAAGATATATATGAGCTGATCGACTTCTTCTTCTCACAATAAGCCACCTTACAGTTTTGACATTCTGCTGATCTGGCGTTTCATATCCCGCTCCTTGATATCTTCACGCTTATCGTATTCCTTCTTGCCTCGGGCGAGCGCAATTTCAACTTTGGCAAGTCCTCTTTCATTTATAAACAAACGGGTGGCAACAATTGTATTTCCTTTCTCTTCCGACTTTTTTTTAAGCTTTTTAAGTTCCGGCCGGGTCAGCAAAAGCTTTCTGTTACGCTTGGGATCATGATTGTTATAACTGCCGAAAGAATATTCAGCAACATGCATTCCTTTAAGATACAGCTCATCACCGTAAAAATAACAGTAACTGTCAACCAGACTTGCCTTGCCAAGACGGATAGACTTTATTTCTGTTCCCGTAAGCTGAATACCTGCAATATATTTTTCAAGAAACTGAAAATTAAAGGAAGCTTTTTTGTTCTTTATATTTATACTGTTTTTTTTCATAATTTCAATCAGCCGGAGGGAAATTTCAGCACTAATCCTTCAGCAGCTCATTAAGTTTTTCACGCAAATCGTCTTGACTGATACCCTTTTCAACTATAACACCATCAGGATCGATTAATATACCATGAGGTATTGATCTAACGCCGTATATCTGAGCCGCCTCATTATCCCAGGCATTCAGGTCTGATAAATGATACCAGTCAAGATCGTCCTCTTCTATATAATCAACCCAGGCCTCATGGGAGCGGTCAAGAGATACACTCACTATATCAAATCCGTACTCTTTGAAATCATTGTAAAGCTCCACTTTTTGGGGGTTTATGCTGCGACATGGACCGCACCACGAAGCAGTAAAGTCAAGAAGAAGATAACCATCACCCACAAAAGAGGAGAATGACCTTGAATTCCCTTCAGGGTCATCCATGGTAAAATCGACAAACTGTTCACCTACATCAACTCTTTTTAAATTGGCAAGCTCCTCCTCCATGGCCTTAACAAAGGGTGATTCCCCGACTGCCCCATCAAGAGAGACCAGCATCTTTTCTTTCTCGTTTATATCAAGTGAATTCCACAACTGCGAATACAAAATAAAAGGAGAGACGAATGAGCCGGGATTATCATTTACAAAATCTTTCTGAAACCGTGTCATTTCTTCCATCAGAGGCTCATATTTCTCTGCCAGCAAATTCTCGGCCCTCTCTCCGTCTCCTTCTTCACTTAGTGAGCGGTACTCGGTGGCAAGTTCAGTTGCCCTTTTTTCAAAACCTGACATTTTTTCCCTGTAATCAACAAACAGGTCGTGCGCCGATGAGCCTGATACACTTCCCTGGTTAAAATTATCTGCGGTTGCATTAACAGTGATATCTGTATTTTCAAGGAAAAACTGGAGGTAACCGTCAACGTTATCTGCAGTTAGTGCATAAAGTCCCGGAAAATCAACGCTTCCTGTAAATTCAAAAGCCCCCCCGTTTATATCTGTAGAGTCAATATAAGCCAATTCCCCAATCTGAGCCTTTACAAGATAGACTTTGCCCTGGTCAATACCTTCAAAATTACCGGTAATATTATAATTCTCAGATTTGCAGGAGATGAGAGCAAAAATAATAACCCAGGCAGAAAGAAATAATTTTTTCATTTTTTGTAAGTTTTTAAATTTATAAATGCAAATATCTAACAATTTATATTATTGACAAAACTCTGTTATCAAATTTTGCATTTGCTCAAATCTAAGTCCGAAGCAATATTATATTAATCCGGCAAGTCTTTCATCCAGCTCCTCGGTTGAGTCAAAGCCATTGGATACGATGGTGCCGTCCGGCGCAATAAGCACACGATGGGGAATCGACCTTACAACATAGAGCTCCACCGCCTCACTCTCCCACTGCTTTAAATCAGACATATGATCCCAGTTTAGCCCTTCCTCTTCGATAAAACTTATCCACTCCTGGCGGTCATGATCAAGTGAAACACTTACAATATCAAGACCTCTGTCACCATACTTTTCATGAATTTCAATCAACTCGGGGATCTTCCGCCGGCAGGTTTCGCTCCATGAAGCTGTAAAATCAACCAGCAGGTAGCCTTCTCCCACAAAAGAGGAAAGTGATACTGTATCCCCCTGTGGAGAAGCCATTTCGAAATCACGATAAGGTTCTCCGGGAGCAAGGGCTTTTAAATTTTCTATCTCTTGCTCAACATCTGACAGATAAGGTGAATCGGCAACAGAATTGTCAAAGGAATCAAGGAGTTCTTCCAGCTTCTCAGATTCAAGGGCATACATAAGCTGGTGATAGAGAACAAAGGCGGCTACATGCGAAGAAGTATTGCTTTCCACATAATCTATCAGAAATTCCTGCCTTTTTTCCAGCAAAGGTTCATATTGTTCCTTTCGCAGCTTTTCAGCCTGCTCGTCATGCCCCCATCTTTTTAAATACTCCATATCGTTTTCCACATCGTTGATATCAAGATCAATATGGATCAACCTCATTTTGAAATCGTCATACTCATCGTGGACAGAGGAGCCCTCAACATTTGCCTCCCTGATATTCCTTCTTGATGATTCAACCTCAATTTCAGAATTCTCAAGAAAAACCTCAATGGTTGACCTGAATCCTTCTACACCAATATGGTAAAATTGGGGCACATCCACCGAACCGTTAAACGAAAACCTCCCCCCCTGCATCCTTGTTGAATCCACAGGTCTTCGCTCTCCTTCCTCATACCTTAGAAGATACACCATCTCATCATCCAGGCCGTCTATCTCTCCGTTGATAGTAAATTCCCGCTGACGTTCACATGATAAAACAACAAGTACACCGATTATAAAAAGAAAAAAACGTATCATCAGTTCCAATAAAATTTATTTGGTTATTACTCTGTTAATTTGCTATTTTCTTCCTGAGAGTTTTTGAACATATCCAACAAACACCTGGCAGCTTCAAAACTTGAGATCTCCCCGGCAGTTACCTGCTTTTCGTAATACTCAAGACTTGCAGCCACCTGAGAATTATTGTAGAAACGTTCTCTTAGGTTTTCATTTATAGTCTCATACATCCAGTAACGGGATTGCTCTCTCCTTCTCCTGTTGAAAAATCCGTTGCCGGCTGTATATTCAAGGTAGCTGTTTATTTCTTTCCATATCTCGGGCAAACCGGAGTTGTCAAATGATGAGCAGGTAAGAACCCGGGGTACCCATCCCGATGCAGGAGGAGGAAAAAGATGCAGGGCATTTTCATATTGCTGCCTGGCAAGATCTGCTTTATTAATATTTTCACCATCGGCCTTTGTTATGGCTATCATATCGGCCATCTCAACAACACCCCTTTTAATTCCCTGCAATTCATCACCTGCTCCGGCAAGCATCAAAAGAAGAAAAAAATCGACCATTGAATGTACCGCAGTTTCAGATTGGCCCACACCTACAGTTTCAACAAATATTGTATCAAATCCTGCCGCTTCACACAATATAATGCTTTCACGGGTCTTACGGGCAACACCGCCAAGTGACCGGCCTGAAGGCGAAGGACGTATAAAAGCATTGGGATCGGAGGATAATTGCTCCATCCGGGTTTTATCACCAAGAATACTTCCTTTCGATCTTTCACTGGTAGGATCAATTGCCAAAACGGCAATCTTTCTGCCGCGAGCAGTAAGTATTTTACCGAAAGATTCAACAAAAGAGCTTTTGCCTACACCGGGTACACCGGTTATACCTATCCTCACAGAAGAAGATGAATGAGGCAGGCATTTTTTTATTACCTCCTGGCCGGTCTGCCTGTGTTCGGAAAGTGAACTTTCAACCAGTGTAATGGCACGGCTAAGCATATTCCTGTCACCCGACAATATCGCCTCTACATACTCCCCGGCTGTATATTTTTGCTTCTTCTTATTTAACCTCATATTCCTGATTGTCTTACCGGTTGGCTCAGAGGCTCTCTCACAACCGGCCTTAACAGAAAGCGCACTTTTATATGGTTTTTTTCCCTCCATTGGAACAATCATAATTGCAGTCTATTCTGCGAAATTATGACAATACTCTCTATTTTTCAGGTAAAAAACCAATCTTTTTGAAAAATATTTTAATTAATACGTTAATTGCAGAATAAAATTATCTATTCCCTTCGGGTGCTTAAACTCTTTTTGACTGGGCAAATTCAAGTTTTCCGACATTGAACATTGCTTGTAAAAAGGATCTGCAGTTGCAGGGAGTTTTTATATATTTACAACTTTATAAATATCAAAACAGATAAGTTTTTCATAAAAAATATGGATATAAAAAACCTAATCAGATCATATTCTGAAAAATATTTCAATGAAGTGATTTACCTCAGGCGCCACATTCATAAAAACCCCGAGCTTTCCTTCATGGAATTTGAAACTTCAGATTTTGTTGCATCCATATTGAAAAATTACAACATACCATTCAAAAAAATCGCGGGTACGGGAATAATCGGTGAAATAAAAGGACGGGGTAAAGGAAAAACAGTGGCTTTAAGAGCTGAACTTGATGCCCTCCCTGTAAATGAGGAAACCGGACTGAGCTTCAGCTCATCTAAACCGGGCATAATGCATGCCTGCGGTCACGATGTACATACCGCTTGCCTGCTGGGTGCTGCAATAATACTGAAAAATATTGAAAATAAACTTAAAGGCAGGGTGTTGTTGCTCTTTCAGCCGGGAGAAGAAAAGTTGCCAGGTGGAGCAAAAAAAATGCTTGAAGCCGGGGTATTTGCAGAGGATCATCCTTCCCTTATAATCGCCCAGCATGTTTTGCCCGAACTGCCGGCCGACACTGCCGGCTTCAAGAAAGGAGCTTATATGGCCTCCGGCGACGAGATTTTTTTAACCATAAAAGGTGAAGGTGGTCACGGTGCATTGCCGGATAAAACAGTTAATACAGTTTTAATTGCCTCAAAAATAATTGTTGAGCTTGAAAAAATCCCCCTCCACCTGTCGCCTGGAGTACCCACCGTTCTTTCCTTTGGAAAAGTTAAAGCCGAAGGGGCAACCAACGTAATCCCAAACAGGGTTGATATTGAAGGTACGTTCAGAACAATGGATGAAAAATGGCGAAATAAGGCACACAAAAAAATTGAAACAATTGCCGGAGATATTGCAAAAAAAATGGGAGGAGAATGCATTGTGGAAATAAACAAAGGATACCCGGTGCTGGTGAACGATCCGGCTTACACAGAAGCCGGGATAAAAATGTTAAAAGACTACCTTGGAGAGGCCCAGGTGAAAACACTCGAAAAACGTATGACCACTGAAGACTTTGCCTATTTCTCCCTGCAGTACCCTGTTATCTTCTACAGAACAGGTACGGGAATGCCTGACAAAAAACTCCACTCCCCATTTTTCGACATAAACGAGCAAATCATTAAACCGGCAACAGGAGCAATGGCATGGCTGGCTTTTAACTTTTGCTCTTGTGGTCAGCAATATTTTAAAGAGTAGCCAAAAACTGTAAAAACTGTTTTAAATCAGTTTTTAATTACTCTTTTTTTTCTATTTTTGCTTCTAGCTTCTAAATTAGAACTGATAATTATCCGGTTAAGTCAATATCTGAAGCCGGATTGAGATTAAATTTTTTAACTTAAAACTTGACTTGATATGGCTCATGTAATTAATGAAGACTGCACCGCCTGCGGAAGTTGCATAGAAGAATGTCCCGTAGACGCAATATCCGAGGGTGACATTTATAAAATCGACCCCGAACTTTGCACCGACTGCGGTGCTTGCGTTGATGTATGCCCGGTAGAGGCGATTTATGCGGAATAATTCCAGGCGGCTTTACTAAAAAAAGAGGGCGGTTTATTATTCCGCCCTCTTTTATTGATCTTCACAGCCGGCAAATTTGCATTTCCTTCACATAAAAATATTACTATACGGTAGTTGAAGGCATATCTAAGAAAGGTTTACAATATTACCCTCTTCATCAACATCAATCAATTCGGCTGCTGGAGTTGACGGCAAGCCCGGCATACGTAATATATCGCCTGTAATTGGAATAATGAACCCGGCTCCGCTAGCAATCTCTATTTCCCTTACCGTAACTACAAAATCTTTGGGCCGGCCCAAAAGCTTGGGATTGTCAGAGAGTGATTTCTGAGTTTTGGCAATACATACCGGAAGATTTTCCAAACCAAGGTCAACAACCTGTTTTAAATCCTTCCGTGCTTTGGGGGTAAAATCTACTGCATTGGCACCATAGATTTTTTTGGCAACAGTTTCAACCTTAGTCTTCACATCCCATTCCCACTCATATAAGGGAGTATATTTCTGCTTGCACCCGGCTGTAAGCATCGATACAGCCTCTGCAAGCTCGACAGCTCCTTCACCGCCGCTGCCCCAGACATCGGCAACCACAACATCAATCTCTTTTTCCCTGCATCTTTGCTTTACAAATTCTATCTCTTCAGTGGTATCGTATACAAATTTATTAATGGAAACTACGGCAGGTATATTGAATCTGCTTATATTTTCCAAATGCTTTTCAAGATTTGAAATTCCCTGCTCCAGGGCTTTAACGTTGGGTTCGTTAAGTTCCTTTACACTCACCCCCCCGTGATACTTTAATGCCCTTATGGTGGCGACCAAAACAACCGCTTTTGGAGAAAGACCAGAATACCCGCATTTTATATCAAAAAATTTCTCCGCTCCCAGATCAAAACCGAAACCAGCCTCCGTTACAACATAATCGGACAAAGAAAGGCCCATCCTTGTTGCAACTACCGAATTCGTTCCCTGAGCTATATTGGCAAACGGACCGCCATGGATAATGGCGGGGGTGTTTTCAATTGTCTGAACAAGATTTGGCTTTATTGCATCCTTCAGCAAAGAGGCCATTGCTCCCTGAGCTTTAATATCTTTGGCATAAACTGGTTGTTTGTCATAGGTATATCCAACAAAAATATTGCCCAGGCGTTCTTTAAGATCGTTTAAATCATCTGCCAGGCAAAGTATTGCCATTATCTCTGAGGCTGCCGTTATATTGAATCCGGCCTCCCTTGGCACACCGCCGACTGTACCTCCAAGTCCCGAAACAATATGTCGCAGCGAGCGGTCATTCATATCCATTACCCGCTTCCATGCAATGGTTCTCGGGTCAATGGAATACCTTCCGTTGGTGTGATGGATGGCATTGTCTATCATTGAAGAGAGCAAATTGTTCGCCTTTTCAATAGCCCCAAAATCACCTGTAAAATGGAGATTAATATCTTCCATTGGCAGCACCTGGGAATAACCGCCACCGGCAGCACCTCCCTTAACTCCAAAAACAGGTCCCAGTGAAGGCTCCCGCAACACAACCGTACACTTTTTCCCTATCCTGTTCAAAGCCTGGGCAAGTCCGATCGACGTTGTGGTCTTTCCTTCGCCGGCCGGTGTAGGCGACATGGCCGAAACGAGTATGAGATTGTTTTGTTCACATTTCTCCCTGTCAATATAATTCAGCGGAATTTTTGCCTTATACTTTCCGTAATGCTCAAGGTCATCGATTGAGATTTTCAGCTGTGAAGCTATATCATTGATATGATTCATTTTAGCTGAATGGGCAATTTGAATATCTGTCATCATAGCAAATCGTTTTTAAAATATTATACATTAAATCCGCAATCCGGAAAGCAACCCTATGGTCTGTACCTTGCCTCGTTGAGGATCCTTTGGTAATCATGGTCATTCATAAACTCTTCTAGAGTCACATGAGGGTTTCTTCTCATGTAGGAATCAGCGATCTGCCAGCCCAGCCAAACAATAGCTCTTCCTGGCGACTCCCTTGTAAATTCGGATGTAAACGGTCCTTCATTGACAAAACGGTTGATATCACGGCTGCTTGTAGTAAACAAAAGCTTATTCTCAATCAGATATGTCCACATCTGCTCTTCATTGTTTATACACCATTCAAGCTGACTTTCCGTAAACCCGGTAAGAAGTGTATCAGGTGTATCTGGCAGCATTTTACTTTTAAAATACATTATTCTGCCGTTGTATAACACATTACTCAGCAGGTTGTCCACACTGTCAACATACTCAAATTCAGTAATAGCCCATGCTTTCATGCAGTCTGACGGTATTTTTTCAGGGTGCATATTCAATTGCTTGTACCGCGGCAACTGCAACTGGTTGTAAAATTTATGGTCACTTCCAAGATATTTGTCAAGACCTATTGCAAGAATACTGTCGGCTGTGGCGATCGACTGGTTGAATCCGCCTATGTATGAGTAAACCTCAGGTACGGGATAGTCCGGGAAAAAAAACCTGTAGCGTCTGAAAGCTTCTGTAAGCTCAGCTTCCAGTTTCGAAAGGTCCGGAAAGACCTCTTCGGTTTCCATGTGTACCCTGTTAATATCATGATCGGTCAAAAAGTCTTTCAGATAATTTTCATAAGCCGGGGAATCCGGACCTCCGATACGGATTATCAAATGATTGTAAATATCGAAAAAATCGCCGTACTTATCACTTAAATTACCAACACTTTCTCCAACCCTGTCCAGATCGACATTATTGAAAAGATCTTTCTCCAGCCTTTTAATCTCAATCTCCAGCTCTATGCCCGAGAGATCAACCTCATCTCTTCTCTCCGGCTCTCCGCAACCAAATAAAAAAGCCAAAACCAAAAATACTCCCAAGAAATAACCTGTTCTTTGAAGAGAATATAAACGGGACTTCTCCATACTCATTTTTTTATCAGCAAAAAATAATTTTAAAATAATTTACAATTCCTGTATGCAAATATTAATTAATTTTGTGTACGAAAATCATACCTGTCCGGTTGCAACTTAATAAACCAACCATAATAACAAACTCTAACCGGATAATTGACAATAAATTGCAAATTTAGATCATAGTATGAAAAAAATCTCAATACTTTTACTTTTTTTTATCTGCACATTACACTCTTATCCACAGGGGTTAAGATTCAGCGTTATTGCCGAGCCCCAGCTTAGCTGGTTTAACTCAAACGTAAGCGGGGTAAGCGGAAAAGGCACCGTTCCCGGTATCAATGCAGGAATGAAAATGGAGCACTTTTTCAGTGATTATTATGCCTTTTCCACCGGATTAACAGTCAGTCATCTTGGAGGCAAACTTGAGTTTTCAGAAGGTGCCGAACTGAATGTTGACCATGGCACCGGCTCGGTTGACCCTGGAAGTACAGTTACATACAATCTCAGATATCTTACACTGCCAATTGGGATGGAGTTTATATCAAGGGAAATAGGCTATACGACCATTTTTGCCAACCTGGGACTGGGAGCTCATCTAAATATTGCAGCTACTGCCGACGACAGTGGTGAAAATTTTGAAAATATTGGAATTGGCGATGAAATAAGGCCTTTTTCAATGTCATACCATATCGGAGGCGGTATTTATTATTCACTGGGTGGACAAACAGCTATAATCGCCGGTTTGAGCTACCGGCATAATTTTACTGACCTGATCAGTCCGGAGAGTGATTATAACGCCTTTTCCAACGCAATTTTATTTCGCACGGGAATTCTTTTTTAATTGATTGTATCTATCTATCAACACCGATGAGCCCCCATCAGATTTTGACAGACAAAATAAGACGAACAAACATGGGGGTCATACGACCAAAAGAGACAAACTTAATTGACATTCTATAATAACTTATTGAATATTAGATTAATAAACCTAATTTGTACGAATGGCTACAGCTAACAAAATAATGGAGTTATGAAGATAGCACTTGCACAGCTGAATTATCACGTTGGAGACATTGCCGCCAACACTACCGACATTGTTTTCAATATCAAGAAAGCACAGGAGTTCAAAGTTGATCTTCTTATATTTTCCGAGTTGTCAGTTTGCGGTTACCCCCCTCATGATCTGCTTGATTATCCCGGTTTTGTAAGAAAATCAATGGAAGCGGTTGAAAACATAGCCAGGGTATGCAACGATATCGGGGTAATAGTAGGCGCACCGCTAATCAATGAAGACCCTAACGGGAAAAACCTCTTCAACTCAGCTTTTTTTCTCTATGACGGCAAAATACAAAGCGTTCATCACAAAATGCTTTTGCCCGATTATGACATCTATGATGAATACCGCTACTTCGAGCCGGGCAAAGAAGTGAGCCTGGTCGAGTTCAAAGGAAAAAAAATAGCAGTTGCAATATGTGAAGACATATGGTACGAACAACCCGAAGAAAACAATTTCGGGAGAAAATATTTTTACTCTGACTCCCCTCTTGAAAAGCTTGCTTCAATGAACCCGGACTTTGTTGTAGGCCTGACTGCCACACCTTTTGCATGGTCAAAAACAGATGCGAAAAAAAGTGTTTACATTAAAAACGGTGAGAAATATGGTGTTCCGTTTTTTGTGGTAAACCAGGTTGGGGCTAACAACGATTTGATATTTGAAGGAGCCTCAATTGTAATAAACCAAAAGGGGCAGGTTTTTGACAGGCTGGCTTTTTTTGAAGAAGATTTCCAGATATATGAGCTGGATGAAGTCAAAAATACGAAAGCCCATGGTATTAAACTAAATGTGAAAGATCCTGTTGAAATGACTTTTTATGCCCTTGTACTTGGTATAAAAGATTTCTTCAGCAAACTTGGTTTTAAAAAAGCGGTAATAGGGCTTTCCGGCGGACTGGATTCGGCCCTTACGGCAGCCCTTGCAGTAAAAGCGCTTGGACATGAAAATGTGGACGCCCTTATACTTCCCTCCACCTACACCAGTAAGAAGTCTTTGGAAGATGCAAAAGAGCTCTCAAAAAACCTCGGTATCAATTACCACACAATCGATATTGACCCGCTGCTGAAGAACTTCAAAGATTCGCTTACACCCTTGCTGGGTGAGACCCAGCCGGACCAAACCGAAGAAAACCTTCAGGCACGCATAAGGTGCACTTTACTTATGGCATTTTCCAATAAATTCGGCAGTGTACTTTTAAACACTTCAAATAAAAGCGAATTTGCAGTAGGATACTCAACGCTTTATGGAGACATGTCGGGAAGCCTTTCGGTACTGGGGGATGTTTACAAAACGGACGTATATAAACTGGCTGATTATCTGAATAAAAACGGAGAGGTGATACCAAAGGGTTCTGTAACAAGGGCCCCTTCCGCTGAGCTTAAACACAACCAGAAAGATTCCGACGATCTGCCACCTTACAGTTTGCTTGACAGTATCCTGTATCAGTACATTGAACTGGGCAGAACTGAGCAGGAAATCAAAAGTACAGGCCTGGATGCAGCAGCTGTAAGCAAAACCGTTTCACTTGTCAACAAATCAGAGTATAAGCGTTACCAGGCACCGCCTATTCTAAGGGTATCACCTAAAGCATTCGGCCATGGAAGGCGTATGCCGCTGGTAGCCAAATTCTGAAAAGCAACCCTCAAGTGTTCATTGCCGGCAGTTCTTTTCCGTGAGGGTTAATAAACGAGTGTTGCACCCGCTCCATATTACAGACAGAGGCTGGCAGTTTAAAAAAATCCTCGATTTTAATTAATTTTAAAGCTTACATTTTTTATTCGAGCTGCCATGGTTAAAGGTGATTATATATGCGAGAATTGCATAAATAACAATAAGTCAGTTTTCAACTTCCTTCCCCGGGAAGAGAAGCAGATATTATCCCAAAATCACAAATGCCTGAACTATAAAAAAGGAGATATCATATACCGCGAAGGGGAAAAGCCTGCGGGTCTTTTATGCCTTTCTGCAGGAAAGGTGAAAATATTCAAGGAGGGTATTGGGGGCAGAGAGCAAATAGTTCGTATGGCAAAACCGGTTGGGTTTATTGGATACAGGGCTCTTTTTGCTGAAGAAAATTATATGGCATCTGCACTTGCAATTGAAGATTCAAAAATATGTGTTATCAGCAAAAATATACTTTTCAGTGTTCTTAAAAGGAACAGTGATCTGTCACTGACAATAATTAAATCTTTTGCATGTGAGCTGGGCTTTTCCAACAACCGTACAGTAACGCTTACACAAAAACATATAAGGGGAAGGCTGGCAGAATCGCTAATATTCCTGAAGGATACTTACGGGCTCGAGGAAGATCAAAAAACAATAAAAGTTTACCTCTCACGCGAGGATCTTGCAAACCTCTCAAATATGACCACATCTAATGCTATCAGGACCCTCTCGAATTTTGCATCCGAAAAGGTCATTTCCCTTGACGGGAGAAAAATAAAAATCCTCAACCCTGAAAAGCTTGAGTTTATAAGCGAAATGGGGTAAGGCTCATTTATGCAGGTAAACCCGTCTGACCCTCGAGGAAACTGAAGTGAGGACTTCATAGGGAATTGTCCCGAGAGCGGAGGCCATATTTGAAATTGTATTGGATTCGCCAAAAATTATTACTTCATCACCCTCTATTGCACCTATACCTGAAACATCAATCATACACATATCCATACAAACATTACCTATTACCGGGGCATTATGACCTTTAACCAGCATCGTCCACCTTCCGTTTCCGAGCTTTCTCCTGAGACCGTCAGCATACCCAACAGGCACAACCGCAATATCGGTAAAATCATTTATTCTTCCCTTTCTTCCATATCCAACAGATTCACCTGGGCCAACTCTTTTTATCTGAGATATAACACTCTTAAATGAGCATACATTGGCAAGGCTAACATTGTTGAGTGAGGTTATTCCATACATGCCGATTCCGAGTCTCACCATCTGAAACTGGTATTCAGGAAAACGTTCAATACCTGCAGAATTGAGTATATGTCTCATAAAAGAACAACCCAGGCCCTTTTCAAGCTTACGGGTCAAAAAAATGAATTTTTCAGCCTGCTCCCTTGTAAACTCATCATGTCGGGGGTCTTCAGCCACAGCCAGGTGAGAAAGCACCGATTTTATTTTCAGCCTTTTACTTCTTATGCACTCTTCAATAAGCCGGTCTATCTCGGCAGGTAAGAAACCCAGGCGGTTCATTCCGGTTTCAAGCTTTATATGAACGGGATATTTATCCAGTCCCTTTTCAGATATAAATTCATTGAACAAGCGCATCCCCCTGAAGCTGTACAACTCAGGCTCCAGGCTGTAACCGGTTATAAGGGGATAAGATGCCGGATCGGGGTTAAAAACCATTATTGGAAGGTCAATGCCCGCTTTTCTTAAAGCAACACCTTCATCGGTAAATGCCACCGCTAAATAATCGGCACCGTGATGCTGAAGAAAAGCAGCGGTTTCAATCAAACCCGTCCCGTAAGAAAAAGCCTTTACAACAGCCATAACCCTCGTGCCAGGATCAAGATTTCTGCGAAAATAATTAACGTTTTCGAGCATTTTGGGAAAATTTACCTCCAGCCTGGTTACATGAGACTCCTGCCGCCTCTCTCCAAATACCGGTCGCAACCATTGCATGCGGCCGGATTCCAAAACCTGCCATTCATCCGTATAACAGGCAAATGCTGCAGCGTGTAAGGCGTTTTCAACCGAAATCTCATCAATAAAAGGTATTGCTACCTTCAGGTTTTTATCTCTATAAAGAAATTCGATCACTGTTTCTTTCTCCAGTTTTTCTGTCGATATCACCCGGATGTCGGCACTTTTGCCTGCAGCCCAGCAAAATGTGCGCGAAAACCCGCTTTCCTTTACGGCTTTGTCAATCAACTCATTATCACTGCAATAAATAAGAACTTTACAATCTTTAAAAAGAAGCAGGTGTTCTTTTATTTTTTCACCGGCGGAAGAAAAATTTTCACCGTGCATCAAATGCGTAGTTGTCAGCACCCCTATCTGAGGTTTAATAACCTTTTCCAGATACTTAATTTCCCCGGGCTTTGCAACGGAAACTTCAAGCAGACCCAGACCGGCACTTTCATCAATTTCCCGGAAAAACAAAGGAATATTCTCTAAATTGTTAATTGGGTGGCCCTTTACAATTTTCTTACGCGGGTGCAGCAATTGAAAGATCCACTCTTTAAGAACCTCCACACCTGCATTCCCGGTAATACAGGCAATCTGACAACTTAAGCGGCTTCTGTGAAAAGCGGCAACTTTATAAAGCATCTCCCGGGGGTCTTTTGATATCAAAAAATTGACCTCGGGAAGTTTTTTGATTCCGGGAGGCAGGTCACTGACGACGAAATTGACAACCCCTTTTTCATATAACCGGGCAAGCAGATTGCCGCAGCAATATTTTGCTTCAGGGAGAACAAAAAAAAGTGTTTCCCGGGGAGAGAAAACCTCACTGGTTTCAGTTGCAAGATATTTTACAACTGCCTGCGGAGAGTGTCCATGGAGCCGGCCTCCGCAATTTTCAGCCAACTCTTTTATTGTATATGCAGGCATAAAAAATCTGTCAAGCTGTTTTTGCGAAAAATAACAAAAATTTTACCTGTACATTCCGGAATGCTTTGCTCAATAATTGTTAATTTTGTAAAATTAAAAAAAACAGGACACCAATTTATGTCATCCATCAACAAAATAAAACCCGCCGAAAAGCTCAGGGAGCTTGAGGTGATTTTTAAAAATATAAAACAGGGAGAAAAACCGGATAGAATAGACATTGATCTTGCACTCGAAAAAACAAGGGAATTGTACTCGGCCCTTCTTTTCCTTAAAGAGAGCTCACAGAGGGCTGGAGGGGAAGAAGAAACCCGGCAGGAGGAAAACGATCAGAAAGGAAAGTCTCCCGTTCCTGCCGATCCTATAGTAACTGAAGGTCACAGCAATCAGTTCTTTGAAGTGGAAAACCGTATCCCCGGCATATCCGACAAGGAAAAATCAACCGAACAAGAAGATCAGTATATGGAAAAATCAACCGATCCCAAAGAAGCAGATGATCAATATAGTGAAAGCGAAAGTGAATCAAAAGAGCAAACTGAATCAAAAACAGATGAAAACAGAAAAAAGAAAATTTATATAGTAGCAGACCGCTATTTTGACTCGCAAAGCCATATTAATGAAACACTGGCTAACAAAAGAAAAGAAAAAGACCTTACAAGCCACATGCAAAACAAGCCTATAAAAGATTTAAGGGATTTTATAGGACTAAATGAAAAATTCCTCTTTATAAGGGAGCTGTTTAATAACAACCCCGATGAATACAACAAATGCATTGATTATTTGAACAAAACCTCCACATACGAGGAAGCTATGGATTATCTTAAAACCGGTTTTGACTGGGATGAAAACAATAAGGCTGCCCAAAAGCTTATAAATCTTGTAAAACGCAAACACCGGAAAGAATAGAACACTTAATGAGCAAGCTGATAATAGTGCCAACTCCTATTGGCAATCTTGGAGACATAACTTACCGTGCCATTGAGGTGTTGGGTAAAGCCGACCTGTTGCTTGCGGAAGATTCGAGAAAAACCGGCATACTGCTTGCCCACTACGGTATTAAAAACAGACCGGTTCCTCATCACAAGTTCAATGAACACAAAACAGCCTCCGGAATTACAAAAAGGATACTTAACGGGGAAACTGTAGCATTAGTTTCCGACTCAGGCACACCGGGTATTTCCGACCCGGGGTTTTTGCTTGTAAGAACATGTCTTGAACTAAACATTGAAGTTGAATGCCTTCCCGGAGCAACAGCTTTACTACCTGCCCTGATTAATTCCGGGCTTCCCACAGACAGGTTCTGTTTTGAAGGATTTCTGCCCCACAAAAAAGGAAGGCAAAAACGCCTCAATGAAATTAAAGAGGAGAAAAGGACCATGGTTTTTTACGAATCACCCCACCGTCTTTTAAAAACACTGCAACAACTTTCAGAAACATTAGGCAGGGAAAGGCGGGCTTCGGTATCAAGGGAGATAACAAAAATGTATGAGGAAAACATCCGTGGTACCCTTGATGAGATAATCTCTCATTTTTCTTCTTCTCGCATAAAAGGTGAAATTGTGATAGTTGTAGCCGGCAGGGAAAAATAATAAACCAGACTCTTTACCTGCCCTTTTTTTGATCTCTATTAGAACGGGAAGCTATTGAGGATTTTTTGGGAGCAGCCTTCTTTTTTCCGCTACTTCTGTTAACTTCTTCAAGATGATCAGGCAGGGGGGCTTTATAAATCTCATTTTCAATGAAACGTTCAATATTTTTAAATTTCTGCTTTTCTGAGGGATCAATGAAAGTAAGGGCCACACCGCTCTGCTCGGCTCTGGCTGTTCTGCCTACCCTGTGAACATAATCTTCTGCGTCTGCGGGAACATTGTAGTTTATAACAAGATCTATTGCCTCTATATCTATACCTCTTGAAACAATGTCGGTGGCGATAAGTATCTGGACCTTCCTGTTTTTAAAACGGTTAAGCGCCTCTTCCCTTTCATTCTGTTGCAGGTCGGAATGCATTGCCTCTACCTTAAAGCCGTGTGATTTCAATTCACTGGCAATCTCCCTGACACTTTTTTTAGTGGAAGAGAATATCAGTATACTCTTGAGATCTTCTTTCCCTTTCAGCAATTCCCTCATCAGCTCCCTCTTATGCTCATTGCAAACCAGATAGGCTGCCTGGAGTACTCCTTCCGGTGGCTTTGCAAGGCCAATATTTATCTCTTCCGGGTTTTTGAGGATTTTTTTTGCCAGTTCCCTGATCCTTGGAGGCATTGTGGCTGAAAACATTAATGTCTGGCGCTGTTTGGGAACTGAGTCGACAATATGCATTATGTCATCATAAAACCCCATATCCAGCATACGGTCAGCTTCATCAAGGACCAGCATTTTCATATTTCCAGAATCTACATTGCCTACGGCAAGATGGGCAATCAATCTGCCGGGTGTTGCAATAACTATATCAACTCCTTTTTCAAGTGCATTTTTTTGCGCTTCCCATACATTGCCGGAACCTCCCCCGTAAACCGCAATGGAGCTGAACGGCAAAAAATAGGCGAATCCCTGCAACTGCTGGTCAATCTGTAAAGCAAGCTCACGTGTGGGAACAATTATCATACAATAAGTCCCCTTACGGTCAGGCTCTTTTAAAATCTTTTGCAAAAGCGGCAAAACAAAGGCGGCTGTTTTGCCCGTACCTGTCTGGGCACATCCTATAAGATCACCCCCCTTAAGTATAACAGGTATGGCATCCCTCTGTATGCTTGTAGGAGCCTCAAAGCCCATTGCAACGATCCCTTCCATTATGGGCTTATCAAATGAAAACTGATTAAATTCCAAAATGACTAATATTTTATTAAAAAGGCGGCGCAGGATTGTCTTCATCGAATCCAGCCCCGGGAGGAAAATCCTGCTTCCCGGCAAAATCCTCATCATTTTCCTTGTTCATCTTAGACCCGACTGTAAAGGAAGATGAACCGGGATCCAACAGCGGCACCTCCTCATCAAGCTCAACAAAGGAGGCTGATTCAGACTGGAATTTCAGTTTAACATCCCCGATCCTGCCATTACGGTGTTTAGCAATAATAATTTCGGCGATTCCAATATTTGAGTTACCCTCCTCGTCTTCAAGGAAACCGTAGTATTCCGGACGATGAATAAACAATACCATATCTGCATCCTGTTCAATAGCCCCCGATTCACGCAAATCGGAAAGCTGCGGACGCTTGGTCCCTCCCCTTGTCTCAACAGCTCTGTTCAGCTGCGAAAGGGCAATGATGGGAACATCCAGCTCCTTTGCTATTGCCTTAAGTGAGCGGGAAATAATGCTCACTTCCTGTTCCCTGTTGCTGCGCGTTTCGGCTGTACCTGTCATTAACTGAAGATAATCGATTATTATCAGTCCAACATCATGCTGCAATTTCAATCTGCGGCATTTGGCCCTCAGCTCGTAAATGGAAATTGCAGGAGTATCATCAATAAATATCGGAGCATCAACCAGATTCTTTATCTTTATTTCAAGCTGCTCCCATTCCCAGTCCTGAAGCCTGCCGTTCCTTATCCTGTCTGAGGGAAGTTTTGTTTCACTTACAATTAACCGGTTTACCAATTGCAATGCAGACATCTCAAGTGAAAAAAGAGCAACCGGACGATTATGCTCTACGGCAATATTCCGGGTCATTGATAAAACAAAAGCCGTCTTCCCCATGGAAGGACGGGCTGCAATGATCACCAGATCGGAGTCCTGCCAGCCCGATGTTATACGGTCTATTTTGGTAAAACCCGAAGGTACACCGCTGAGGTGATCTTCACGTTTACTGGCCTCCTCTATCTGCTGAATGGCATCATTTATAAGAGTGTTTATTTTAACGGTTTCCTTTTTAATATTGCCTTCGGCTATATTGAAAAGTTCGGTTTCGGAAAAATCAAGCAGATCATCTACATCAATGCTTTCATCAAAAGCCCTGTTCTGTATTTCTGAAGATATTCTGATAAGCTCTCTCTGAATGTACTTCTGGGCAATTATTCTTGCATGATACTCAATATGGGCACCCGAGGTTACCCTGCCGGTTAACTGTGTAATATAGCCGGCACCGCCGACTGATTCAATCTCTTTGCGTTTTTTTAACTCCTCTGTAACAGTCAGAATATCTATGGGTTTTTCCTTTGCAGACAATTCAAGAATTGCAGCATAAATCTTCTGATGGGAGTTTTTATAAAAACTCTCGGGCTTTAACAAATCCAAAACGGCAATAAGGGCATCCTTTTCAAGCATTATCGCCCCGAGCACAGTTTCTTCCAATTCTACGGCCTGGGGCGGGACCTTGCCATATTCACCAATTGCCGTAGGATTTTTATTTTTGTCAGATTTTCCTGCCATACATTTTTCCCTTTTGCCTTTTATTCGAAACCCAAATTTATAAAAATACTTACCTGCGGCTGAATAAAAATCGGAATTTATTTATAAACCGGAAAATGTTAAAAAAATTTTATTTTTGTTGAAAACCAATCCAAACTTAACGGCACATGTTCACAGATATTTTTAATAACCGGAGGCATTAAATGATCCTTTTCCCGAATGCAAAGATAAATATAGGGCTCCATGTTACCGATAAAAGAACTGACGGCTATCATTGCATTGAAACAATTTTTTATCCTGTCAACTTATGCGATATCCTTGAAATAGTACCCGCCGGCAAAGATTTATCATCCGGACTCAAAGTAACCGGACTGACGGTTGAAACAGGAGAAAACAACATATGCCTGAAGGCATACAATCATTTGTCAAGTCAAAAACCACTGCCCGCTCTGCGCCTCCATCTTCACAAAATCATTCCGCCCGGATCGGGCCTTGGAGGTGGCTCATCCGATGCAGCATTTACCATTATGGCATTAAACCGGATGTTTGGCCTTGAGATGAATAAACCCGACATGGAAAAATTGGCTGCAAAAACCGGCAGCGACACCCCGTTTTTCATAGAAAACAAGCCGGTCTATGCAAGCGGGCGAGGTGACATTTTCAGCAAAATCAAAATTAGCCTTAGTGGAACATACATCGTAATTGTTCATCCCGGGATCAAAATTGACACCGGGTGGGCTTACTCGTTGATTAAACCTAAACACCCGGGCGTATCATTAAAAGATCTTATAGGTATGCCCCTGGAAAATTGGCAGGATAATATTGTAAATGACTTCGAAAAACCAATTTTCAATAACTACCCCCAAGTAAAAAAAGTAAAGGATGTACTGTTGGAAAAAGGAGCCCTTTACGCCTCGATGTCGGGAAGCGGCTCAGCCTGCTATGGTTTTTTTGAAAAGTCCGCGGCAGAATATGTAAGGTCGTCACTGCCTGAGTATTTTATCTGGGAAGGGTTTTTAAAATGATTTTTTTTATAATTCGTTATTTTTAATTTGCATTAGTAATTTTGGAGAGGTTAGTTAATTTGGTTAACATTGCACTTTTTAAACATCTTTTAAAAAAAATGTCTGATTAACAGACTTTTAAAACAGAGAAAAATCATAAAATGCTAAAATATTTAATAAGGTTTTTCAGGTTCTTATACAACTGGTTTGTAGAGGAGGTCAGCCCTCCCGTTTTTATAGGGGCAGCCGTGGGTGTTCTTGCAATCATAATATACGGGACCGGTTGGACCGAGCAGGCGGGAAGAGTTTTTGAAAGTGTGCTGAATTTTATTGCCAAAAACTTCGGTTGGTACTATATTTTAATAGTATTTGGTTTCCTTATTTTTATCATTTGGCTCCTTTTCAGCAAATACGCCAAAATACGCCTGGGCGGGGATGATGCAAAGCCGGAGTTCAGCCGTTTCAGTTGGTTTTCAATGATTTTTGCCGCAGGTATGGGAATGGGACTAATTTTTTGGGGAGTTGCGGAACCGATAATGCATTATTCCGCCCCACCGAAAGCTGAACCTGAAAGCATTGCAGCCCTGGAAGAAAGTATGCGGTTTTCCTTTTTCCACTGGGGATTTCACCCCTGGGCCATTTATATAATATTTGCATTGGGGATATCTTATTTCCATTTCAGGCACAAATTGCCCCTTGCCCCAAGGTCAATGTTTTATCCTATACTGGGGGAAAGGATCTACGGATGGATAGGCCATGTTGTAGATATCTTCTGCACAATCGGAACATTATTGGGAGTTGCTACATCTCTTGGTCTTGGGGCCATGCAGATAAATTCCGGCATTAACGCACTTACCGATGTGCCTTACAGCACCAACTCACAAATCATAATTATTGGTATCATTACGGCAATAGCCGTTATTTCTGTGGTCTCAGGAGTCAAAAAAGGCATCAGGTACTTAAGTATGACCAACGTTACGCTTATGCTTCTTCTGATGCTTTTTGTTTTAATTGCCGGACCTACACTTTACCAGCTCCACATGCTGATATCAACTTTCGGCGATTATGTTCAGCAAATTGTAAGCACAAGTCTCTGGATAGATTTAAGACCCGACTCAGACTGGCAGTCAAACTGGACTCTTTTCTACTGGGGCTGGTGGCTTTCATGGTGTCCATTTGTGGGGATATTTCTTGCCCGCATCTCGAGAGGACGAACAATCAGGGAATTTATTTTCTTTGTGCTGATAATCCCCACTCTTGTGACCTTTTTATGGTTTTCGGTATTTGGAGGCACAGCCATGCATATTGAAATTTTCGGCAACGGAGGAATTTCTGAAATCGTTGAGGAAAATGTGGCAATGTCTCTGCATGCACTTCTGGACAATCTCCCCTTTACTTATATAACCCAATGGGTGGGGATTTTATTGGTGGTAATATTTTTTATAACTTCATCAGACAGCGGATCACTTGTAGATGATATGGTAACATCGGGGGGAAACCCACACCCGCCTGTGGGAACCAGAATTTTCTGGGGCATCTCGGAAGGAGCTGCAGCTGCAGCCCTGCTTCTTGCAGGGGGATTAAGCGCTCTGCAGGCAGCTTCAATTTCAGCAGGCCTGCCCCAGAGCCTTATTGTAATTGCATGTTGTTACAGCCTTGTAAAAGCCCTGAAAAAAGACGAGGCAACTAAAGGGGTACCAAAACTGGAAAAACTCAAAAAGAAAGAATAATAGCCCCCGGAAATGATGGCGCTAAAATGCCCGTCCCAGGAGAAGAAAAAATGCCCGTTGAGCACAAAAAATCAAGTAAGTGTTCAACGGGCATTATAAATGTTTTATTCAAAGCCGGCAGACTTATTCCAGCTCAACCATTAACTGGTCTTTGTAAAGTTTTTCACCTTCTTTGACATTCAGTTTTTTTACTACCCCGTCACGCGGAGCACCAATAATATTTCTCATCTTCATTGCCTCAAGCAGCAAAAGGGAATCCCCTTTTTTTACTTTCTGGCCTTTTTTTACGTACAACTTCACAACAGTACCGGGAATGAAGGCATATACTTTCTTTTGATCAATTTTCTTCCAGAACTTCCTGTTTTCGTACTTTTTATTAAGCAATGTCTTGTACCTTGTGCCTTCAATGACAAGTGTACTGAATTTCGATTTTTTATCTTCGTTGCTCATCAATACCAAGGGAATTAATTCAACATTTTCAAAATTCTAAAAAGGAGGTATACCATGCTTTTTCTGTGGCAGGAAGACAGACTTGCTGCCTGAGACATCAATTGCATGAAGTATCAGCCTGCGCGTTTCTTCAGGTTCAATTACTGAATCGACATAACCTCTTGCTGCTGCAACATAAGGATTGGCAAATTTTTCCTTATACTCCTTGACTTTTTGTTTTCTCATTTTTTCAGGATCTTCAGCCTGCACTATCTCCTTGCGGAAAATAATATTGGCCGCACCCTCAGGTCCCATAACAGCAATTTCGGCAGTAGGCCAGGCAAAAACAAAGTCCGCCCTCAAATGGCGGGAGCTCATGGCAATATAACCGCCACCGTAAGCTTTCCTGAGTATGACGGTAATTTTTGCCACAGTCGCCTCGCTGTAAGCATATAAAACCTTAGCTCCGTGGCGTATAACACCCATATGTTCCTGGTCAACGCCGGGGAGATAACCTGGCACATCAACAAAAGTAATTATTGGTATATTAAATGAATCGCAAAAACGGATAAACCTTGCAGCTTTATCTGAGGAGTCAACATCGAGAACCCCGGCAAGTACCAGTGGCTGATTTGCCACAAAGCCGATAGTCTCACCGTTCATCCTTCCAAAACCGATTACAATATTTGCTGCCCACAACTCCTGGATTTCAAAAAAATCGGAATCGTCAACAACACCCCTTATTACATCTCTGACATCATAAGGCTGACGTGGGTCACCGGGAACTATTTCAGAGACCTTGTATTCCGATTTAGGTTCCTTTGGCTCATAAGCTTTTGCTTTTTTGATGTTGTTCCAGGGAATGAACGAAACAAGCTTTTTGATCTGCTCGAAACATTCCGCCTCACTTTTAGCATAAAAGTGTGCGTTCCCCGATATCTCACTTTGAACTTTAGCCCCGCCAAGACCCTCCATAGAGATCTCCTCTCCGATAACGGTCTTTATAACTTCCGGACCGGTTATAAACATTTTGGATATCTTGTCAACCACAAAAACAAAATCGGTTAAAGCCGGTGAATAAACAGCACCTCCCGCACAGGGTCCGAGCACTACGGATATCTGTGGTATAACCCCTGAAGAAAGAGTGTTTCTGAAGAATATTTCACCATACCCGGCAAGGGAGTTGACTCCTTCCTGAATGCGTGCACCTCCCGAATCATTGATTCCGATAAGCGGAACTTTCAGCTTAAGGGAATGATCCATTATCTTTGTAATTTTTCGCGCATGCATCATTCCAAGTGATCCGCCGGCAACTGTGAAATCCTGCGCAAAAATACACACAGGTGCACCATATATCGTACCGGTCCCGATTATTACACCATCACCATGGAGGACCTTCTTTTCCATATCAAAATCCCGGGCTTCATGCTCCACAAAAAGATCGTATTCATGAAATGAATCGGGATCAAGAAGAGATATAATCCGCTCACGAGCAGTAAGCTTGCCCATGGCGGCCTGCTTTTCAATTGCTTTGTCGCCTCCGCCCTTAAGCACCTCTTCCCTCTTTTTGTGCAGCTCAAGAATTTTTCGTTTTAATCCCATATATAAAACATTTTATTAATAATAAATAAGGCTTCAACATTAATTAAACACATACATATTATCCGGTAAATTTAATGCAACAATACGAAATCAATTCAATTAAAAAAAATTTTATTGTGGTTTAATTAAACCACCCTGCCGGCTAAAACAGCTGCAAATATGAAAAAGCCTTGATTTTTTTTTATTTCAGGTAACCTGCAAATTTAACCCATCATTTGTCTTAAAACAAAAAATATTTTTTTTACTTGGGTACAAGTCTGTAAAGCATATATCCTATAAAAGCATATAATATATTTGGAAGCCATACGGCAACAGCCGGACTGAAAACTCCGCTCACCGAAAACATTTCGGTAAACCTCATAAACAATATATATGTAAAACTCAAAAATATGCCCAAACCTATGTGAAAACCGGTCCCTTCCTTTACTTTTCTTGAGGATAAGGTCATACCAATAACAGTAAGGATAAAGGTGGAAAAAGGAAAGGCTATTCTGCTGTATCGTTCAATCAGGTAAAATTCAATATTTTCATCTCCCCGCATTTTCTTCTCCTCAATGAATTCATCCAGCTCCCTTAGGCTCATTGCCTCTACAAACCTGTCACGCAGCCTGAAATCCTCCGGACTGAGTGCGAGTAAAGTGTCAAGATCACGGCCATGCTCTATTCTCTCTCCCTTGTCGCCATCATAATGCCTAATAAAGTAATTTCTTAGCTCCCATTTGCCGGAGGTTGAATCCCACCTTGCATAATCGGATATAAGTTTGGAGGCCAGTCTGCCATCCTCAAATTTTTCCATGGAAAAATTGTAGGCTATATCGGAAGAAAAACTGTAGCTGGAGAGATATATGTAAACCCCCGGGGAGATTTGTTTGTGTATATCCCTTTCGCCAAATCGCTGGGGTGTATCCCGGAAATAGACCTCCTCAAATGCAAGACGCTGCTGATTGGCATCGGGCAGTACCTGGTCGGTCATCAAAAAAGAAAAAAGTGATATCACTGCGGCCGATATCAGATAGGGTACCATAAGCCTCCTGAAACTCACGCCACTGCTTAAAATGGCTATTATCTCAGAATTATATGCCATTTTGGAAGTAAAGTAAATAACTGCAATAAAAGTGAAAAGTGAGCTGAATAAAATGGCAAAATATGGAATAAAATTCATATAGTAGTCGAACACTATTTCCTCCAGGGGAGCCTCATTTTCTATAAACCTGTGCAATCTTTCCGCAATATCAAAAACTACGGCTATGCTGACAATCAGGATAATTGAAAAAAAGTAGGTTCCAAGAAACTTTTTAATTATATACCGGTCCAGAATTTTCAACCCCAGCTTACTCATATTTTTTTCTCCAGTTGCGGGACAATTGAATTTTTCCATCTGACAAACTCTCCCGCTTCGATTTTTTTTGCAGCCTCATCTAAAAGCCACATATAAAAACCAAGATTATGTATACTTGCAATAACTGCTCCGAGAATTTCTCCGGAGTTCATTAAATGACGAAGATAAGACCTGGAATATTGTACACCTATTGCGGTAGTCGCATCCGGGTCAATCGGTGAAAAATCGTTTTTCCACTTCAGGTTTTTAATGTTGATTATTCCCCTTAATGTAAATAAATTACCATTTCTACCGTTCCTTGTAGGCATAACGCAGTCGAACATATCAACCCCTCTTGCAACCGCCTCGAGTATATTTGCCGGAGTTCCCACACCCATCAGATAACGGGGCTTTTCAAAAGGAAGCAAATCATTTACACACTCAACCATTTCATACATAATTTCGGCAGGCTCCCCAACAGACAAACCCCCAATTGCAATACCGGGAGCGCTGAAGCCGGAAGCAAATTCCGCCGACCTGCTTCGCAGATCCCTGTATGTACCCCCCTGAACAATAGGGAAAAAAAACTGTCTTTTTCCGTAAAGCGGACCAATTTGGCAGAATCTCTCCCACCCCCTTTTAAGCCACCGATGAGTCAGCTCCATGGACTCCCTTGCATAATTGTAATCACAAGGATAAGGAGTACATTCATCGAAGGCCATCATTATGTCGGCACCAATCTGCCTCTGTATATCAACCACATTTTCTGGGGTAAATTTATGCTTTGAGCCGTCTATGTGGGAGCGGAATACTGCCCCTTCCTCGTTCAGCTTACGGTTTTCTGCAAGGGAAAAAACCTGATAGCCACCACTGTCGGTTAAAACAGGTTTATGCCATCCCATAAAATTGTGTATACCGCCGGCCAGTCTGATTGTTTCAATCCCCGGTCTGAGAAACAAATGATAGGTGTTTGCAAGAATTATACGGGCCCCGATATTCTTTTCCAGCTGCTCCAAGCCCACCCCTTTAACACTTCCGGCCGAACCCACAGGCATGAAAACCGGGGTGTCAATTTCTCCCCTTTCGGTTTTGATAAGGCCGGTTCTGGCAGACGAAAATTTATCAGCTTTTTTAACGATGAAAAACATTTTAACTTCTCGTACTTAACTTTTGTAATAAATGCGGGTCAAATATACATTAAAATTTTTTCAGCCACTTTAACCCACAAGGATGAACCCCATGAGCCATTGGCAGAGAAAAACAATATAAAGATAAAATGTACATAAATTTCCCATCCAGCTAAATACCATGTGAAAAAGTATCATTATGGAAAAATGCTAACGAGGCAAACTTGATAAATTGCCTGAAAACCTCAATAACCATGGGAAATTAACTTTGTAATTTTTTCCCTTTTTTACAATTTTATTTGATTTATTTGAATTTGTTTGATAAAATTGCGCTTTTCTTAAAAGCGATGCAAATTTATAATATACCCTCAAATACAGCAGAAACAATTATTTTATTATTGTTTTTGATATCATTTATAATTCAGTTTTACTTCTGGGTGGGTGTGCACTCCCGGCATATTTTCAAAAGATCTGCCAAAAAAGAGACCGCCGTTCATAACACCCCGGTTTCTGTAATTATTTGTGCAAAGAACGAAGCTGAAAACCTTAAGAAAAACCTCCCCCTGATCCTTGATCAGGAATACGAACCGTTTGAGGTCATAGTTGTAAACGACTGCTCGGAGGACAATACAGAAACAGTATTGGAAAATTTTAAAAAGGAATATCCCCGGCTCAGGACTACGAGAATTAACAGGGACAATAAATTCACTCACGGTAAAAAACTTGCCCTCACACTCGGGATCAAGGCAGCAAAAAATGAATGGGTGCTGCTTACCGATGCAGATTGCAAGCCGGCAGGCGGGGAGTGGATCAATGAAATGGGAAAACACTTCATTGAAGGAAAAAGCATTGTATTGGGATACGGCAAGTATGAATCAAAAAAAGGGTTTTTGAACAGGGTCATAAGACTTGACACAATGTTTACGGCAATGCAATACCTTTCTTCTGCAATGGCAGGATTCCCATACATGGGAGTGGGAAGGAACCTGGCATACAGGCGGTCATTATTTTTTGAAAACAAAGGTTTTTACTCCCACCTGAAACTTCAGTCCGGTGACGACGATTTATTCATAAACGAAGTGGCAAATTCGAAAAACACTGCCGTGGAATATGACCCGCAAGCCCACACACTTTCTATGCCGGCGGAAACATGGCGGGAATGGGTTAGTCAAAAGCAAAGACACCTGACTACCTGTACTAACTACCGCAGATCAACCAAAATTTTCCTTGGAAGCGAGCTGGCAAGCAGGGTATTATTTTATGCATCTTTCCTTTATGGTGTAATTTGTTCAACAATGCCTTTACCAATAGTTTTCTTGTTTTTATCGATGCTTCTTATTAAGATTTTAATTTTAAAATTTGTTTCAACTCGCTTTAATGAAAAAAAAATATTATTAATTTCGCCTCTATATAATTTTTTTATGCCAATTGTAAATTTTGCTGTTTGGAGTACCAATCTCATAAGTACAAAGAGAAATAAATGGAAATGAATGCCAACCTTTCAGAAAAGGCAAAATATGATTATAAACTGGTTCTGAAGGCAATTGACGGAGACCAGAAATCCTATGCGGAGCTGCTTGACAGATACAGAGATGCAATCTACTTTATGCTGCTGAAAATGGTCAACAATTCCAACGATGCGGAAGATTTGACCATTGAAGCCTTTGGAAAAGCATTCAAAAACATAAATCAATATACGCCGAATTTTGCCTTCAGTACCTGGTTGTTCAAAATTGCCACCAACAACTGCATCGATTTTATGCGGAAGAAACGGGGGAATCCCGTAGCCATTGATCCCCCCGGGGAAGAGCAAGACAATCCTTCGCATCAGCTTCCCTCATCAGAGCTTGACCCTGAAGAATCTATGATAACACAGCAAAAGGCCGAGCTTATGAGGACCGTTGTAACCAAACTGAAGCCGCGTTACCGTAAGCTTATTGAATTGCGGTATTTCAAAGAGTATTCATACGAGGAGATATCAACAGAACTGAACCTGCCTATAGGGACCGTCAAAGCCCAGCTATTCCGGGCAAGAGACCTTTTGCAAAACATTCTAAAAAGCACCGGTAAAATAATGTAAAACCGCAAGTAAGCAATTTGACGCCTACCGCCAACCATCAATGGAGCTTATACTGAAGTATTTTAATGAATTGTCAGGGGAGCAGATACGGCAGTTTTCCCAAGCCGGTGAACTTTACCGCTATTGGAACCAAAAGATTAATGTCATTTCAAGAAAGGATATAGATAATCTCTTCCTGCACCATGTCCTGCATTCTTTAAGTATTGCAAAAATCATCCGCTTCACTGAAGGAACAGAAGTACTGGATATCGGTACAGGAGGAGGATTCCCCGGTATCCCTCTTGCTATCTTGATGCCGGGTGTTAATTTTAGGCTGGTTGACTCAACAGGTAAAAAAATAAAAGTTGTCAACAGTGTTATTAAAGAGCTGGGACTGAGAAACGCCGAAGGAATTCATGAAAGGGCCGAAAGAATAAAAAGAGAGTTTGATTTTATAGTAAGCAGAGCAGTTGGCAATTTTCCCGATTTTGTGAGGCTCACCCGAGGCAAGATAAGTAATGTGCAAATAAACAGCATGCCAAACGGAATTTTTTACCTCAAAGGGGGGGATATTGAAACAGAAGTTTCAGCTTTTAAAGATAGGATCAAAGTATTCAAAATATCTGATTTTTTTGAAGAGAGCTACTTTAGAACAAAAAAAATAATTTTTTATAAGCAAGGTTAGTTAAACTAATAATCAGCGAGTTATTACAGTATGTCAATTAAGTTTATCTCTTTTGGCTTAACAGGCCTCCTTGTTTGTACATCTCATTTTGTCTGACAAATGCTGTTGTGGGTTCCTGTCTGAATAAAATAACCAGAGAATCAAATTTTGCTATTTTAACAAAATACATTAGATTTGCGCTCTGAAAATTTCAAAACTAAATTCAGATGAAACGTACATTTCAGCCATCAGTCAGAAAAAGAAAAAACAAGCACGGCTTCAGAGAAAGAATGTCATCCGTAGGAGGCCGAAAGGTTATTGCTAGCCGCAGGGCAAAGGGCCGAAAAAAACTGAGTGTCTCGGATGAACGGAAGCACAAGTAACAACCAGTATTATTTTGATGGTATGTTCCTGAGTGTTTCCAGCAAAAAATTCCAGAACTTCTCGACTGATTTTATTTCCACTTTTTCATCGGGAGAATGCGGATCTTTTATTGTAGGTCCGCAAGAGATCATGTCAAGATTCGGGTAGACGCCCCCCAAAAGCCCGCATTCCAGTCCGGCATGTATAGCCCTTATTTCAGGGGCCTCACCGTATAAATCACCGTAAACATGTTTCATAAGCTTTAAAATTACCGAGTCCATATCCGGCTTCCAGCCGGGATAATTTCCGGCAAAAGAAACTTCTCCGCCAGCCAGCCCGAAAACGCATTCTATCATATTGGCAATATCATTCTTTGCACTGTCAACAGAACTGCGCATAAGGCACTGCACATAGACCTCTCCGTTTCCGGATTTTACGCTTGCAAGATTGGTTGAGGTCTCTACAAGCCCTGGCATTGAGTCGCTCATCCTCATAACACTGTCAGGACAACCATAAACGGCCGCTATAAAATTGCCCTGATTTTTTCTGTCCATAACCCCGGCGGGCATATCAGCTTTTTCCAGGCCAAAAGCCAGATCCGGTTCAACTCTTCCCAGCTCGTTGCAGTAAACCAATTCGTGTTCTTTAACAGACTTTTCAAACTTCTCTTTATTTTCTGAAGGCACAACCACAACAGCCTCAGCCTCACGGGGTATGGCATTCCTCAATCCCCCGCCATCAACAGAGGCCAGCTTTAGGCCAAATTGCTTTTCAGCATACCTTAAAAAACGAAAAAGGAGCTTGTTTGAATTCCCCCTTCCCAGCGCAATATCAAGCCCTGAATGTCCCCCTTTTAGCCCTGAAACCTTCACTCTGAAAGGAACGGTATTTTCCGGCACGGGTTTTTCATGGTAACTTAACCTTATGTTGGCATCCATTCCTCCTGCGCAACCTACATAAAGAACTCCTTCATCTTCCGAATCAAGGTTTATCAATATATCACCCTCCAGTAACCCGAGCTTCAATCCAAAAGCCCCGGTCATACCGGTTTCTTCATCCACTGTTAGCAAGGCCTCCAAAGGACCGTGCTCTATCTCCTCCGACTCCAGCACTGCCATAACCGCAGCCACACCTATTCCATTGTCGGCACCAAGAGTTGTATCCCTTGCAGTAACCCATTCACCTTCAACATAGGCTTCAATGGGGTCATTTTCAAAGTTGTGTTTTACCCCTTTGTTTTTCTGGGGAACCATATCAAGGTGACACTGCAGTATCACCCCACGGCAGTTTTCCATACCGGGAGTTGCAGGCTTTTTTATTATAATGTTTCCTTTCCCGTCAACAATAGTTTTCAGCTGCAACCGGTCAGCCATACCTTTTATATGCTCAATAACCTTTCCTTCACTTTTTGAAGGTCTGGGGATCCTTGTGAGATCATAAAAATGATTCCATAAAATTTGTGGACTGAGATCTTTAATGTTCATAATTAACTAATTTAACAAAGTTTTAAAAAAATCAGCAGCAATTTAATACACAGCAAATTAGCTTTTGCCGCTTTAAAATAGTTTTTGACAAATATATCAAAGTAAATTTTTCTCTTTTTGTGAAATCATTTATTTTTGGATTTTTTATAAATTATATGTTATAATAAAAATAAAACATAATGGCTCAAAACAACGAAGAGAAAAGCGGTTTCTTCAAGAAGATCCTTGACAAGGTTGAACATGTAGGAAACAAACTTCCCCAGCCTGTTACCCTTTTTGCAATTTTGATGGGGTTAATACTGATACTCTCCTGGATTTTTGGCAGCCTGGGTGTTAGCGTAAAACACCCCGCCCCGGAAGCCCCCGGTGTCGATGAACACATTAAAGCTGTGAATCTGCTTGATGCCGAAGGGATAAGAATGATAATGACAAATATGGTTGATGTATTTGCCGAATTCCCTCCCCTTGGGCTTGTGCTTGCTGTTATGATCGGAATAGGTGTTGCAGAGCGAAGTGGACTTATTACCGTGGCACTGAGGATTTTTGTTGACAAAGTACCCAATTCACTTATAACCTTTTCCGTGGTAATTGCCGGTATGTTCAGCTCCATAGCAGTTGACGCCGGTTATGTTGTGCTGATTCCCCTTGGGGCTACAATTTTTATGAGCATGGGCAGGCATCCGCTTGCCGGACTGGCGGCAGCCTTCGCAGGCGTATCGGGAGGCTTTGGTGCCAATTTCATACCAACTGCCATTGACCCGCTTATAGCCTCTTTTACTCAGCCTGCGGCACAGATAATTGATCCGGAGTACACTGTTAACCCCCTCTCCAATTATTACCTTATGGCAGCATCTGTACCCCTGATCGGTCTGGCAGGAACATGGGTCACCGAGAAGCTGATAGTACCCCGCCTGGGCAAATACGAAGGAGATGGAGGAGAAGTTGACCAAAAGGAAGAAATCTCCCCCACTGAAAGGAAAGGGCTCAGATGGGCCATTGTTTCCGTTGTTATTTTCCTTGGTCTTATAGCTCTTGCAATTATACCCTCAGATGCAATATTCAGGGATGCCGACGGAAGTCTTACACCTTTCTACAATTCAATTGTACCCCTTATGCTTATTCTTTTCTTTATCGCCGGACTTGTTTACGGACTTGTAACAAAATCAATCAAGGGGGATAAAGATGTTGCAAAAATGACTGCCGATTCAATGAGTACAATGGGGGGATATATTGTACTTGCTTTTGTTGCCGCCCAGTTTGTTGCCTATTTTAACTGGTCAAACCTTGGTCTGATAGTTGCCGTAAGCGGGGCATCCGGCCTTCAGAATATAGGTTTTACAGGCATTCCGCTTCTGGTGGCATTTATCCTGGTCAGCTCGCTGATAAACCTTCTAATCGGAAGTGCATCGGCCAAATGGGCTATAATGGCGCCCATATTTGTTCCAATGCTTATGCTTATGGGATTCTCACCCGAGACTACCCAGGCGGCATACAGGATAGGAGATTCTTACTCAAACATACTTACTCCTTTGCTCCCTTACTTCCCGCTGATCATTACATTTGCACAAAAATATGACAAGAGTATCGGACTTGGAACCATTATATCTACAATGCTCCCCTATGCCATTCTTTTTGCGGCAGTCAGGATACCAATGCTTGTCGTGTGGATACTGCTTGACCTGCCTCTGGGCATTGAAGGTCCGATCTATTACTAACATTAATTGCCTTTAGCTAATGGTTGGCAACTAACCCCCATAGTGGACTTGCACCTCCAAGTTATTTACCATGCACGGCACACCACTAACCAAAAAAACGCATCCCGTCTGCCGGGATGCGTTTTTTTACAAGCCCCTTTAATATTTGCCGTAAAGAGGCCTTTCAATAATTTACTGAAAATTCAGCCTATTAAGCTTCAATCAGTTCTCTGTATTCTTCGGGCGAAAGAAGATCATCCAGCTCAGATTTGTCGTTCATTGCTATTTTAATCATCCACCCTTCCCCGTAAGGATCTTTGTTGACCACATCAGGTGATTCTTCCAGTTTCTCGTTTACCTCTCTAACTTCACCGGAAACAGGCATAAACATATCCGAAACAGTCTTTACAGCCTCAATTGTTCCAAAAACTTCATCTTTATCGAGGCTTTCACCTTCGGTCTCAATTTCTATGAAAACAATGTCTCCAAGTTCGCCCTGAGCAAAATCGGTTATGCCTACCACGGCAACATTATCTTCAACACGAATCCATTCGTGATCTTTTGTGTACTTTAAATTACCGGGAATGTTCATGATGGTTTTGATTTTGTTTATAAACTACTTCATTATTTTACATTTCAAATGTACATATTTTTTAAAAAAAAACTACTGCAACAAACTAAATCTCAAACTAAACCCTATATTGGTGTTAGTTGTGGGATATGAAAGACTTACAATAGGCTTGTTTATCACCCTGTCAATGAAAAACCTTATATCAAAACGGTTGCTTATCACATAGTCGGCCGAGGCTTTAATTGAATAAATGGTCTGTCCGGATGTAGGCTGTACACCCTCTTCGGCTAGTTTTCTTATTACTGTGAGATTCTCTCTCATGGAAAAATCGGCACGAACATTCAAATCACTCATCAGCTCCCTTTGCCGGCCGTCCCTGGTGCGGTATATAAGCTGTACATCCCTGAAGCGGTAGCCGGCACCTATGGAGATTTCCTCACTTCTTATCTCCGAGATCTGGTTGTTGGCAAAACTTAATGAAATTGTTCTTGTCTTTTTGAGCTCTGCCCTTGTTGTAAAATTGTTATTCCATGTTATATCGATATTTATCAGAGGATTAAACTGTTCATTAATCAATATGGATGAGATATCATATTCGGGAATAAAATTATTCTCAACTTTGTCTCTTACATAGCTGAAGCCGTCTTCCTGCTCCATGTACCTGAAGTTTGTCAGATAATTTGAAATACTGTAAGTAGACCTGAAAGAGTGATTAATGCTGGCTGACTGCACAATTCTTTCCATGAAGGGGAGCCGCGCAAGCCCGTCATAGTTTATACGCCAGTTGGGCATAGGTATAAGCGGGAAATTGCCCAGTTTCACACCTTCAGGATTCCCTCTCCCGTAAGCTGCCAGAAAAGAGGGTATCAAAACATCCTGAGACAAGCTGCCGTACCCCTCAGGGTAACCGTCGGAACCGACATTACCGGGATCATAATTTTCCGAGTAGCCCCTTTTTTCTGCCAGCCTTTCTGCTACTGTTGACCTGTATTTCTTAAAATTGCTGAAAGCCTCAGAGTAATAATTATTTTCGGGAGACAACCTCTCAAATGCCGTTGGCAGGGAAAAAAAGCTCATATTAAAATTACCCGAGACCATCGGGTTTGAAGGAGAAAACTCCCCATCCCTGTCAGCAACAAAATACTCTCTGTTGTTTTCAGCAAAAGTTCTGCTGGCTGTAAGGTCTATTCTCAAGCCGTTAACGGGCTCAATTGTACTCCTGAAATTAAAAGTGTTGCTATGGGTCATTAAAAAAGCCTCATTCAAAGTTGTATCGGTTGTAAGCCAGCCCCTCTCAATGGCATTGTAGGGTAGATCCCGGTCCTGGTATCCTAATATAAAAGGGAAACCTGGTGCAAAAAAGTTGCCTGTTCTCTCCTGGCCCATAATACTGGTACCAGGAAGGTATCCCGGCATAAGGCTGCCTTCGGTCTGAGAATAGGAAACACTTATATTTCTGACCGCCATAAGAAATCTAGCCCCTCCCCTGGCCAGCTGCCTCATAGCTGTTTGTCTTACTTCAACATTTCCTTCAACTATTATGGTGGCACCGCTTATTTGCCGGTCCGGTTCAAATGTCAGCCTTCTTTCACTCAATATGCTGGTGCTTCCACGCACCGGTCTGCCGTCACCGTCAAGCACCCTTACGGAGACCTCCTCGGTCATTAACCCATGATTAACCGTAACTGGCTCACCCGGTTCCAGGTCAACATCTTCACGTTCATAGCGAACCCTCCTTTGCTGTGGTTGCTTTTCATCCCTGCCACTGGAGCCTGAATCCTGGTTTACCTCCCGTAAGAAAGAAGACTTGTTATAAAGGTTCAGCATATTGAACTGAACGTTGAGTTGTGTGGTATTGCTGTTCTTTATTACATTTCCAAGGTCTATATCAACCGTATCGTGCATCACATGTCCTGCATCCCACCCGTATGTTGCATTGTAGCGAACCGAAGAGGATATCCAGTTAAAAGCAGGTATTTTATTAACCGGCAAGGTATAGGTAAGATCCATAGTGTGATGATAACGACTGGTGCGCCCGAAATTCCTCAGGTTGACCATTACAGAGTCCTTCCATGCTTCATACCCGTGGGGGTCTTTTTGCCTGTCTACAATTCCATCCGGTTCATCTATAATAGCTGTATTTGTAGCCGAAAATTCCAGCCTGAGCTGGCGGGTCAGATCAAAGTTGACATCATAAAAGCGGTCCCATAAAAAATCCTTTCGATATGTGGGTGTTATAAGATAATCGGGATTTTCGATGTTTCTTTTCTGCATTGCATTATAGTGGCGGCTCAAATCTGAGCGAAATGACAAATAGGAAGGAAGGTAAGAAAAATTAAAATCCCTGATTATCCTGAACGCCGGATTGCTGAATATCTCCAGTTCACTGAATGGACTGATATTTGAAGATGGGGGAGAATATGAATAATCAAGCGATCCCCTGTAATTTCTCTGCACATTGTATTCTGTATTGATATTCCTGAGATAGGCCTCGTTGTATGAGACACTAAGCGACCAATTTGAAATATTGTAAAATCTGGGATCATCATTTGGCGGAGCGATCTGTATATTTGTCAAATTAAGGCTTTTCCGCCTTGAATAATCTGCAGAGAGATTTCTGATGGAATCCCTTTCTGATTGCCTTTGAGTCCTGTCAAGTGCATCCTTAAGAGGAACATCCGGATCGAGAGGGTTGTAGCGCGGATAAATATATCCTTCTGAAAATCCCAGGTAGACCGGCATTCTGACCCCGAAATTTTCAGGAAAAAAATTGCCAAATTCAAAATTTGAGGAGAGGTCATATTGATACATCTGCTCCTGGCTGCGTTCATTGACTTTTGTTTCAATACTCCCGAATCCCGGAGTAACCGAAGAGCCGGCAACAGTAATATTGCCAAAATCGGAAAGGCGTGTTGAAAGCCTTACATTGCCGGCCCAGCCACCACTCTCGTTAAAATCGGTAAGACGCAGTTCATTGACCCACACCTCGCCTGACTTAGACAAACCGTCGTCATTGCGGAAAGGATTATTCTGGCGTGCAGGGTTTCTTACACCTATCATTATTGTACGCACATTGCTCAGATTTGGATTCCCTACCACTTTTACACGGTTGTCCCCATCCATTTGAGAAAAAACCGTGCCGGTGGTAACCCCTGAGCCTGCTTCATTAAGCAATTGATTTCTGAGCTGTTTTACCTGCTGGAAAATATCAAGTTCAACATTGAGACGGTTCTCTTCAGGCCATACTATTTTGCGGTGCTCCTCGCTCTCATTGCTGTATCGTCCGGGAGGGGTAACTTTGAGGGGTATCTCATATTCATAGTAATTATTTTTATAATCTGTACCCAGTCTTACAAACACTGTCAGCTCATCATCATCAAGGGTTTCCCCGGCCAATGCTCCCGCATGCACCTCCATTTGGAGCCTTTTATACTGGCGAATATCAAGGTTTACATTTCTGAAGCCTGCTCTTGCAATACCGTCCTGAAGATTTTCAACCTTCAGCAGCATAGACTGTTCATTCAAATGCTGTAACTGAGGGTTTTCAGGATCAACCACTCTGTCAATACCGGGAGGAAGAACATAGTTTACCGGAGTTTTGCTGGCATTTTCTTCGATATTCACCGCAGATATGTCAAATGTGCTTTCGTCTGTTTCGGGTGGCATTACACCGTTATCCTCCTCAACAAGCAACTCACTGTATCTTCTCCACTCGCTGCGCACAAGATCGAGCTTTGCAAAACGCATAATCACGGGATCCTCAAAGTCTGTCAGGAACATACGCATAAAGCGTATTGACTTGAAATCCTGTATAGGCCCCACAGAATTCTCAAACTCGGATAAAGGTATTCTTACCTGGTACCAGTTAACTGATGACTGTTCACCGTTAGGAAATTTAACCGAAGTGCGGACTGAATCGACTACATGATTGTGACCCACACGCATATCTTCCGGCCGTATACTTACCCGGTACTGATAATATGCTTCAGATTTGTTCAGGGTGTTGTCGCGGCTTATATCTTCGGTATTGGGCAAAGAGGTGGCAGAAGTGGGGTACGGTTCGGTCGACTGCTCCGAAGTAGGCGAATTGCCTTCCATATTGTTGTAATATTTATAGCGGTCAAGGATTCCTGCCTGTTTTTCATCCCAGTGGCTTCCCCTGAAATAGCTGTAGTTGTCCGATGAAGGATCATCATATGCAAGCTTATAAGCACGTGAGCCTTTACCGTGAATTTGAGCAATTTCATCGAGATAATCACTGAAAAAAGATCTTTCATCTTCGGTTCTCAATCCGTCAAGTCCAACATCCTGATATTTTCTGGCTTGAGGATTATTGTCAAAGGCATTCACAAGCGATTGCTCAGTTGGCACCCGCCCCCACGCCGTTGTATCAACATTTACAACATTCTCACTTGTTGGCAGTCCGTTTTCAAAACTTTTGCGTCCGTCCTTGAGAATATCCTCCGAGACATTACCCAGGTTGATATAGAGATCACCCCCGGAATGCTCCTCATCATATACGAAGGGATCCATCAGCCAAAATTCAACATATTCAATATTTGCCGTTTCAAAATCCGTGGTGTTAAGTGACCGCATAATTCCTCCCCATCTTGAAGAAGGATCACGCAGGTAGCCATCACTGTCAACCCCGGCCGAATAGTTTGAAGAAGCCGCATCATAATTATACGGCCCCCTTTCATTGGGATAAAAGGCCAGGTTAAGCACGGGTAAATTTGTAGGAACGCCCCTTGGTGTTTCCCTTTCGGGGAAAAGCTCATTTTCAAAGACCTCCCTCACGAAATGGTTAGATTGCATATCAGGATTGTTCCTTATATGTTCAGGGGTGGCAGATGTATTCCTTAAAAACAAAGGATCAATGACATACCATGACAGAAGCGCACGGTTATATCCATAGGCCAGGTCATTGGAAAGTTCGGCTTCGGGAAATCTCGGCTGTCCCTCAGGCGTACTTGAGATAACCCATGCTGAAGGTGATTTAAGGTCAATTGTTGTTTTGGTAGCTTCAAAATCATCTATGTATGACACTCCTGCTTCCCCAATTGCCCTGGAATGACCCGGTATAAGATGGGCAAACTCGCCCTGAAACGAAAAAGTTGAAACACCGTCAGTGTTAAGAAAAGGTATTTTATCAACAAGGGAGGTCAGAAACTCCGATTCCCTCCTGTACGAAGAATTGAGCCCCCAGATGGTATTTGAAATTGACTCCTCTCCGTAAGCAACCTTTTGGGTGAGGGGCCGCTCGGTCAAATTCAAAATCGTGGCACCCACGTTAAAATTGTCAGAGACCTGATAATCCAGATGCGAGCCGATCAGTGTTTTTGTCTGCATATCAAACAGTGACTGGCTCTCAAGTGATATTCTGATGGGAGTACCCGAATCCAGCAGCCCCTGATTTATTATCTGCACCTTACCCAATGAATAATCCACCGTGTAGTCAACATTTTCAACAAGTTCAATCCCGCCGGCGGTAACCTTTACCGAACCCCTTGGCACATTCATCGCATCCAGTGAAATTTCAGATCCGGATGATGACTGGTAATGTCCGGAGATTATGAACTTATTCTTTTCGGCTATCTGGCTTGCCCTTGTTCTGGTAGAGTCATAAAGCTCCTGAAAAATATATTTTTCAGCGGCCGCATCATCACCTATTTTTTCTCTAAGATGCGAGCCAAACGGTTCAAGAACAGGAAAAACAATGCGCCCGTTTGAAGGATAAATGGTTACCTCTTCAATAAAGTCAAACATCCCGTCAGGATAAGGCTCCAGTTGTGAATTAAGATTATCAAGGTTCATTACCCGCAAAAGGGTTTTATCTTCTATGGCTCCTTCAGGAAGGTAGTTAAGGGGATTCCCTGTTTTGTCATCCTTATAGAGTATATCCAGCTGAAAATCCTCGCGCTCCACCTGCCATGCATCTATGGAGTATACATTTTTCATCATTAAATCCCACGTGGGAAGCCTAGGCGATATATTTGTCCCCTTAAGCAACTTAACAACCAGCGCATTGGGCGCACTTACGCCTTCATTGGAAAATTCCCCCACCTGATAAGTCTTGCCGTCAAGAGTATACTCAAAAGCAACAGCCAGCACCTCATCTGCATTCAAAGCGGAATTAAGTGAAATGTAACCCAGCTTCTCATTAAAAGTGTACTCTTCCGGAGACAATTTCCGGGCATTTTCAATAACCTCGTAGTCACGGCCAACGGAAAAATCCGCGAGGGACTGAAGAGTGGTTGTAACATGGTTAATATTGCGTATTTCACCGTAAGTGGTCGTAATCATCTCATAGAGGTTATTCAGCTCATTTCTGGGGAAATTTCCCTGAAGAGCTTGATCCTGTGAAAAATTTTGGGCAGAGTAAATATTCTCCTGGTTTTCGGCCAGATCAACAAAAGCAACAATGTTTCTCGAATTGTCAAAATTGCTTGTTTTGTTGGTAACCCATACCTCCATTTTGGTTATGTTAATACCCGAGCTTATAACAGGTAAATTTTTTAAAGAGGATTCATAGGTATCCCTGAAATAATTGGAAAGGAAAAAATGCCTGTTGGCATCATACTCATCGGCATAAAGTGAAAACTCTTTTCTGTGCGCTCCCCCTTTAACCTCAATAACCGATGATTCACCTTTTTGCTGTGATAAAACATTGGTGACTGAAAGCCTTCCAAACTGAAGCTCCGTCTTTACACCGAACAGGCTCTGACTGCCCGTAATCAGCGTTCCGGGAAGAGGCAGGGTAACATTCCCCGCCTCGATCCTTCTGATTATTTCATCCTCGGTTCCGGTATACTCAAGTTTTGTTTGATTCTCAAAATCGAAAGTAGCTTCCGTATTATAGTTTATTCCCAGTTCGAGTTTATCCCCCACATTACCTGTTACATTCATTTGTATTTTCTCCTGAAAATCAAATGTGGTGGTCCTTCTCAGCTCTTCCTGTATATCAGGCCGTTCGTTTTCCATGATGTTCACACCGAAAACAAGTTCAGCCGATCCCTGAGGTTCAATATTAACTATATTGCTTCCGAATATCTCATCAATCGCATCACCGCCAACATTCAAACCCTCCATTACCGATTCCCCGCCTTCAGGTACCTCTGCCCTGGAACGCTTGAGCCAATGATCTTTTTTCTGGCGCTCGAGAGTGTAGTTTCTGTATTCAGCAAAAGACATCACCGAGGGGTTTTCAATCCTGAAATTTCCGGCCTGTTTATGAATAATGTATTTATTCAGCAAAGGATTATATTCGGTAAAAAGGGAAATATTTGAAGGAACCGAAAGTATGCTTCCTGTATGAGGTAGTGAAAAATCCCCGCCGTATATTGAAGGAGTATAGCTGGGTTGCTTACTCCCCAAAAAAACGTTCGCACCCTCAGCTTCTCTGCATATCATATCATTCCTGGCACCTGCAGGGTTAACACAGAGCAATGCAATGAAAGTCCCGGTAATAAATAATTTCAGTACCCCAGATAATCTCCGATGCCAAATAATATTATTCACTACAATCTTCTTAAAGCATTCTTAACCAGGCTTTCAACCGTATGTTCAGCACTCTCTGACAAAAGGCGACTAATAACTTTTTCAACTGAATTTTTGGGAAATCCAAGCATGACCAAAGCAGAAAATGCCTCTTCACGAACGGAGCTATCAGCAGGTTCTGGAGCTTTTTCCTCAGCCATCTTGCCCATCTTGTTTTTCAAATCAACAACAACCCTTTGGGCCGACTTCAGACCAATGCCCTTTACTCCTTTTAGAGCTTCAACATTTTCCTCTACAATAGCCTGTTCTATCTCAGGAGGAGATAACGAAGAGAGCATCATACGGGCTGTATTTGCACCTATACCGGATACTGTTATAAGCATTCGAAACAATTCACGTTCCCGTTTACCCTCAAAACCGAAAAGCATGTGTGCATCATCCCGTATAACCTGGTGTATGTATACTGTTGCATTTTCCTTGCCAGACATACAGGTGTAGGTGTGAAGGGAAACATTCACAAAATAGCCTACCCCACCGTTTTCAATCACTAAATGGGCGGGCGTTAATTCCACTATCCGGCCGGTTATATACTCAAACATTTACAAAAGCTTTTATGGGTAACCAAAAAAATCTTCAAAAGATAATTATAATATTTCCGTATTTTTCCTGGTTCGTTCCGAAACTTTCAACAAGGCTCAATGTCAGCAAACCCAATTTGATTATTGTTACTAATGTCTTATATTTGGTGTTTTACATTTTTTGCCTGAAGTTTTATTTAATTCATACGTAACCTGAATGAATTTGTTCCAAAATACAGAGATCGCTTTTCAACACAAAACCAACTCCGAGCTGAAAAAGGCACGTCTGCTTTTTAAGGTGCTTTCTTTACCTGCTATTGCAAAATTTGGAAATTATCTTGCCAAATTGGCCTTAAACTTAAAACTGCCCGTTACCTGGATCATAAAGCCCACCATATTCAATCATTTCTGTGGCGGGGAAACCATTGATGAGTGCCTGAAGGTAACAGAAAAGCTGGGAAAATACAACGTGAAAGCAATTCTTGATTATTCGGTTGAGTCAAGTGAAAAGGAAACGGAAAGGCTGGCCGTACGTAATGAAACACTTAGAACGATAAGATCTGCAGCCACCAATTCCAATGTGCCTTTTGCCGTTTTCAAGCCGACTGCCTTTGCCTCCACAGATCTTTTAACAAAAGCTTCAAGGGAAGACAAGCTTTCAGTATCCGAGCAGCTTTCTCTGAATTCATTTCGCAAACACATTCACACCTTATGCAAGGAAGGATTCCAGAATAATGTGCCGGTGCTTATAGACGCCGAAGAAACCTTTTACCAGTCAATTATTGACGATATTGCCAGGGATATGATGGTTCTGTTCAACAAAAAGAAGGCCATAGTTTACAACACATTGCAAATGTACCGCCACGACAGGGAGGAGTTTCTTTCCCAATGCCTTAAGGATGCAATAAAAGAAAACTATTTTCCGGGCATAAAACTGGTAAGAGGTGCATACATGGAAAGAGAGCGACTGCGTGCAAAAAAAATGGGATATCCCTCCCCCATTCATCCCGACAAGGAAAGCACCGATAAAGCATATAACAATGCAATCAGTTTTTGCATTGAGAACATAAACAAAATATCTTTATTTAACGGAAGTCACAACGAAGAGAGTTGCCTGCACATGATAAAATTGATGGAAAAGCATAGTATCAGGCGTAACGATGATAGAGCATACCATTCCCAGCTTTACGGAATGAGCGACCATATAAGCTTCAATCTTGCAAGGGAAGGATATAATGTTGCAAAATACCTGCCTTACGGTCCGGTCAAAAACACTCTGCCATACCTGATCCGGAGAGCTGAAGAAAACACCTCCATAGCCGGGCAGAGCGGACGGGAGCTTGGGTTGGTCGAAACCGAAATAAGACGAAGGAAACAACTGTCAAAGCAATTTTAATATTTAACCCATGATAATTGACAACCATAAAAAGTCCATATCAATCAGGCTGAGAAAGCTCGCGGCTATGCTTATCACCGGTGCTTTAATAATCGTGGTTTACTCAACCGACATTTTAAGCACTCCACATGGATGGTTTACAAAACATCATCTGGCTGGCTTAATTTTACTTCTGTATATAGTATTCTATGCAATTGACTATATTCTGGAATTTAACTACATTTTCTATTCAGACTCCGGAGATAAAATAGTTTTACGATATTATTCCCTTCGTCCGCTTGAAAGCGCACAAAATTCAATAGAGCTTCCAAAAAATGAATTCCATGATTTTAAAATAACCAAATCATTTTTCAATCTCAAAAATAAACTTATCCTTTACAGGAAGACAAAACGGGGGATAGCCAAATACCCGCCGGTGAGCATTACCGTATTGGGAAAGAAGGAAAAACAAAAGCTGATCCGTTCGCTAAGCCTAATAAAAGACAAATCAGTTTAAACACTTCCACATATTGTATAACATACTTAAATAGGCTCGCCTTCATAAGTATTGATATTTAGCGGATGAAGGTTTGTGAGCCACATATATCCATGAGTAAAATCATATTGTAAACATTGGTTTTATAATAAATTTGTTTTTTTTCAATTAAAAACAGAGCAAATTTTTTATAACAAAGACCAATTTATTGTTTTATCCTTAAAAATCAATTATTATGAACGTAGATAAGTTAATGATCGAGCTGGAGAAAAAGCATCCGGGGGAAGTTGAATATCTCCAGGCTGTAAGGGAAGTAGTAGAATCAATTGAGGAGGTATATAACCAGAATCCGCAATTTGAAGCAGCAGGCATTATTGAGCGCCTTGTAGAGCCTGACAAAATTATAACATTTAAGGTGCCATGGGTAGACGACCAGGGGCAAACCCATGTGAACCTTGGACACAGAGTTCAGTTCAACAATGCTATAGGGCCTTATAAAGGAGGTATACGCTTTCACCCCAGCGTAAACCTGAGCAGTCTGAAGTTTCTGGGCTTTGAGCAGATCTTCAAGAACAGTCTCACAACCCTCCCAATGGGCGGTGCCAAAGGAGGTTCCGACTTCAACCCGAAAGGCAAATCACAGCAGGAAATTATGAGGTTCTGCCACTCCTTTATGATTCAGCTTTGGAAGAACCTTGGCCCTGACATGGACATACCCGCAGGAGACATTGGTGTAGGCGGGCGCGAGGTAGGTTATATGTTCGGTATGCACAAAAAACTGACAGGTGAACACGTTGGAGTCTTCACCGGAAAGGGAAGGAACTGGGGCGGCAGCCTTATCAGACCGGAAGCCACAGGATACGGTGCCGTATATTTTGCACAGGAAATGCTTAAAGCCAAAGGCGAATCAATTGAAGGCAAAGTTGCTAGCGTATCAGGCTTTGGTAATGTTTCCTGGGGTGCAATTAAAAAGTTGAACCATCTTGGTGCAAAAGTTGTAACAATATCCGGCCCCGACGGCTATATTTATGACCCCGAAGGAATAAGCGGTGAAAAAATCGATTATCTTCTTGAGCTGAGGGCTTCAAATCAAGACATTGCAAAACCTTATTCTTACGAATTCCCGAATGCACAATTCCATGAGGGCAAACGGCCCTGGGAAGTTAAGTGCGACCTGGCATTCCCGTGTGCCATTCAGAACGAGCTGGATGAGAACGATGCCAAAAACCTGGTAGATAACGGCTGCAAAGTTGTTAGTGAAGGTGCCAATATGCCTTGTACACCTGAAGCCATTGACCTTCTCCTGGAAAACAAGGTTCTGTACGGACCGGGTAAAGCTGCAAATGCAGGCGGCGTTGCAACATCCGGTCTTGAACAGACGCAAAATGCAATGAAGCTTAACTGGCCCGCCGAGGAAGTTGAAGAAAAACTTCGCCAGATAATGGTCAGTATTCACGATTCATGCGCCAATTACGGAAAGGAAAGTGACGGCTACATCAATTACATGAAAGGTGCCAACATTGCCGGGTTCATGAAAGTTGCCAGCGCCATGCTCGATCAGGGAGTGATATAGTATTTTGCAAACAGAATATTAAAAAAGAGGCTGTCTGTTAAAGACAGCCTCTTTTTTTTAAACCCGCCACTATTAAACAAAGCCCGGTAAAGATAATTTGAGAACTTGTTTATTTTAAAAAGTAATTCTGCAAACAAAGACATTTTTTATGTAATAAAGTTAGCCTGCACAGGGAAATTTCGTATATTGGTTTACAATGAACGATCCTCACCTGAAATACAAAATTGCTATAAGTCTTATACCCGGTATAGGAAGCATTCTGGCCAAAAAGCTGGTAGAGTACGCAGGCGGGGCAAAAGAGGTATTCAAAATACCCCGGGAAATTTTGTGCAGTATTCCAGGAATAGGCAAAAGGCTGTCCGAAGAAATAAGCAAGGGCAACATTCTTGAAACAGCTGAAAAAGAAATAGAATTTATTATAAAATACAACATCAGACCTCTTTTCTTTTTTGACGGGGAATATCCCCGGCGACTCAAACACTGCCAGGACTCCCCCGTAATAATTTTCGCTAAAGGCAATGCAGACCCTGACCACAAAAAGATCATAAGCATAGTGGGAACCCGAAGTGCAACCGTCAATGGAAAGGAAACCTGCGGGAAGCTTATACGGGAGCTGGCAGAAAGAGGGCACAATCCGGTTATTGTAAGCGGTCTTGCCTACGGGATCGATATTTGCGCCCACAAAGAAGCTATGGACCACGGCCTGCAAACCATTGCGGTTCTTGCACACGGTCTTTCAACTATATATCCTTCGGTTCATTCAGCGGTTGCAAGAAATATTCTAAGTCAGGGTGCCCTTTTTAGCGAATTTTTAAGCTGGGAAAAACCAAAAAAGAACAACTTCATCAAGCGCAACCGCATTATAGCCGGCATGGCAGATGCAACCATCGTGGTTGAATCGGGTGAAAAAGGGGGAGCCCTTATCACAGCCGATATTGCAAACTCATACGACCGCGACGTTTTTGCCGTACCAGGAAGGATAACCGACAGGTATTCGGCCGGCTGCAACAAACTCATCAAAACACACAAAGCCGCTCTTATTGAAACCGCCGCCGACCTGGAGTACTTTATGGGGTGGGAAAAAGAAACAAATAACAAGGCGACAGGTCAAGCAAGGCTTTTTTATACTCCCACAAAAGAAGAGCAGATAATTATCTCTCTCTTCCAAAAAAGCTCTGAGGCGTCGGTTGACAAAATATGCCGGGAAACCGGCTTCCCGATAAGCAAAATATCCAACATTTTGCTTAACCTGGAATTTGAGGGGCTTCTAAAAAGCCTTCCCGGGAAAATCTACAAGTTATCATATTAAATCTCGCGGTAAGCAGGCCAAACACTTTCCCTTTACCAAATCATCCATGTTGTAAAACATAAGGCTCTTAAGCAAAAGAATGTTTTATAACATTTTTTATGTTTAACTATTTTTTATAACCATTTTTTTTTTAAGTTTGTTGATGTTATTGTGACTTTTTTTAACCCAAAACCCAACAACAAATATGGATCCTAGAACAGAAAAATTTATGGCAAGTATTATTGCCAGAAACCCCGGGGAAACGGAATTTCACCAGGCAGTTCAGGAAGTTGCCGATTCCTTGATCCCATTTATTGAAGAAAACCCCAAATACAAACACGCAAAAATCCTGGAAAGAATTGCCGAACCTGAAAGGATTATTATTTTCAGGATACCCTGGATTGATGACAAAGGTGATGTGCAGGTAAACAAAGGATACAGGATTGAGATGAACAGCGCTATCGGTCCCTACAAGGGCGGTATTCGTTTCCATCCCACTGTAAACCTGAGCATTCTGAAATTTCTTGCATTCGAACAAGTTTTTAAAAACAGCCTTACCACCCTCCCCCTGGGAGGAGGAAAAGGCGGATCGGATTTCGATCCCAAGGGTAAATCAGACAATGAAGTGATGAAGTTCTGCCAGAGCTTTATGACAGAGCTGTACCGTCACATAGGTCCGGATACAGATGTGCCGGCCGGTGACATTGGTGTGGGAGGACGAGAAGTTGGCTTCATGTTCGGGCAGTACAAAAGACTGAAAAATGAATTCACAGGCGTATTTACCGGGAAAGGACGCGAATGGGGTGGAAGCCTTATCAGGCCAGAAGCCACAGGATACGGCACGGTTTATTTTGCCCAGGAGATGTTGAAAACACAAGGTGACAGCCTGAAAGGAAAATCGGTGTCAATCTCCGGTTCCGGAAATGTAGCCCAGTTTGCCACAGAGAAAGTACTTGAAATGGGTGGCAAGGTGGTAACACTGTCTGACTCGGCAGGCTTTATATATGACCCCAACGGCATAGACATGGAAAAACTTGATTATGTTAAAGAGCTTAAGAATATAAAAAGAGGCCGTATAAGTGAATATGCTGAAAAGTTCGGCGTAGAATACCACGAAGGAAAACGTCCCTGGATTGTTAAATGCGATGTTGCCCTTCCTTGTGCCACACAAAATGAAATAACCGAAGAGGATGCACAAACCCTGGTTAAAAACGGCTGCAGGGTAATATCAGAAGGGGCAAATATGCCTTCCACCCCCGACGCTGTTGAAGTATATCTGAACAACCGAATTCTTTACGGACCCGGGAAAGCGGCAAATGCAGGAGGTGTGGCAGTATCGGGACTGGAGATGACACAAAACTCAATGCGCCTTAGCTGGACACGTGAAGAGGTTGATGAAAAACTGCAGAGAATAATGAAAAGCATTCATGAAACCTGCAAAAAATTCGGAACAGAATCGGACGGATTCATAAATTATCTAAACGGTTCAAACGTAGGCGGATTTGTGAAAGTGGCAGATGCAATGATGGCTCAGGGCGTTGTCTGACAAACTAAAGAATATATGAAAATCCAAAAAAGGCTGCCTCATTGTAAGGCAGCCTTTTTTAAACCCCTCCCGCCAAAAGACGACTTTAAAATTAATTTTAGCTTGCAAGAAATTAATTAATAAATTTGCAGGTTAGAAAAAATTTTTATGATGCTTACCGACACTCATACCCATTTATACCTGCCACATTTTGAAAGTGACATTGAAAACGTCGTAGCTCGCGCAAGGGAAAAAGGGGTAAAATATATGTTCATGCCAAATATCGACACAAGATCGATTTCCGGTATGATGGACCTGACTGCTAAATTCCCCGGCAATTGTTTCCCCATGATGGGATTGCATCCCAACTCGGTGAACAAGGATTTTGATAAAGATTTGTCGGTGGTGAGCTCATGGCTTAAAAAAGAAAAATTTGCAGCAATTGGGGAAACCGGCATAGATCTCTACCGCAGCAAAGACTCTGTTCACTGGCAATCGCAAGCCTTAAGCATTCAGCTCAAATGGGCAAAAGATCTTGATCTTCCTTTGGTTTTGCACTCAAGAAACTCTTTTGAAGAAGTTTACGAAATTGTATCAAAGCATGCAGACAAAAATCTCAGGGGGGTGTTCCACAGTTTCAGCGGAAACGCAGACCAGGCAAAAAGGGCTGTTGAGGCCGGCTTTATGCTGGGCGTTAACGGAGTTATAACATTTAAAAACACAAAGCTTGTTAAAGTCCTGGAAAATGTTGATTTAAGCAATATAATTCTTGAAACTGACTCACCTTTCTTAACCCCGGAGCCATATCGTGGCAGAAGGAACGAAAGCAGTTACATTTTTTATATTGCCGAGAAAGTGGCAGAGATATACTCCTTAAGTGTTGAAGAAGTTGCAGAAATTACAACAAAAAACGCTTTTGAGCTGTTCAATTCAATTAATTAAAAAAATGGAGAAAAAACCATCCATCCTGTTAATATACACAGGCGGTACTATAGGCATGGCTTACCGGCCGGACACAAATCTGCTCGCCCCCGTTAACTTCGAGGAGATATCACAGCAACTGCCGGAACTTAAAAGATTCAACTATAACCTTAGGGCCGTCTCTTTCGACCCCCCGATTGATTCTTCAAATATTGACCCCTCTACATGGGTGAGAATAGCTGAAACCGTATATGAGAATTATCAATCATTTGACGGGTTTGTCATACTTCACGGTACAGATACAATGGCCTATTCGGCATCTGCACTCAGTTTTATGCTCGAGGACCTGGACAAGCCCGTAATATTTACCGGATCACAACTTCCTATAGGCATACTCCGCACCGACGGCAAGGAGAACATTATATCTGCAATAGAAATAGCTGCCGCAACTGAAAATGGCAAGCCCGCCGTACCGGAAGTATGTATATTTTTTCAAAACTCTTTGTTTCGCGGCAACCGCACTACCAAGTTCAACGCTGAATATTTTAATGCATTCATATCAGCGAACTATCCCCCTTTAGCTGAAACAGGAATAGATATTAAGTTTAATTTTGAGGCTATCCTAAAGCCTGCCAAAGGGAAAAAATTAAAAATTAATACCCGGCTTGATAACAATATTGGAATTTTAAAACTGTTTCCGGGAATAAAAAGCAATTTACTTCGTTCTTTTTTTAACATTCCCGGTTTAAAAGCCGTGGTACTTGAAACTTTCGGTTCAGGGAACGCACCCAATGCCGGATGGTTCCTTGATGAGATCAAATATGCAACAAGCAAAGGAGTAATCCTTTTGAACGTTTCACAATGTACTGCCGGCAGCGTTGACATGACAAAATATGAAACCGGGAAAAAGCTTTTGGAAGCAGGTGTATTAAACGGATACAATATAACCACGGAAGCAGCCGTTACAAAACTGATGTTTTTGCTGGGGCAAAAATTAAAAGAAAAAGAAATTAAGTTATTTATTAGTACCCCAATAAGAGGTGAAATAAATTAGTAAATTGTTTTTTTTATCGTTTTTTTTGTAATTTGGCAGACTGAAAAAAAGCATATCATTCTAAAAATGATATTGTGGGGAGAGGTGGCCGAGCGGTCTAAGGCGCACGCCTGGAAAGCGTGTATACCTCAAAAGGGTATCGCGGGTTCGAATCCCGCCTTCTCCGCACAAGGGATAAGAACAAAGATTTTATCTTTAAATTGTAAAAACCCCTTTAATAATTAAATTTGAGACAAACCATGAAAAATTTATTTGCGTTTTTGGCGTTATTCGGAATGCTTTCATTCGGAGCATTAAACCATGCTGTAGCTCAGGAAGAATTTGCTCAGGAAGAGCAGGAAGTTGAAGAGCAAGAGTTTATGGAGGAAGAAACACTTCCTGAAGAAGAAGAAGAAGTTGCAGCCGAAGAAGAAGGGGCCCTGCACCAGGAAATAAAACGAATATTCATTGAAGGTGGAGCTGGCTTTATGGGCGTTGTACTTCTGGCGTTGATCTTTGGACTTGCAATCTCAATTGAAAGGATTCTCTACTTGAGCTTCGCTACAACAGACACTGATAAATTGCTTAAAAATGTGGAGGAAGCCCTCGAAAACGGCGGCGTTGAAGAAGCAAAGGAAGTTTGCCGCGACACGCGAGGGCCTGTTGCCAGCATTTTTTATCAGGGACTTAGCAAGATCGACGAAGGTATCGATGTAGTTGAAAAATCAGTGGCATCGTACGGTGGCGTTCAAACCGGATTGCTTGAGAAAAACCTGACCTGGATTTCACTTTTTATTGCAATTGCACCCATGCTTGGATTTATGGGTACGGTAATCGGTATGATCGAAGCCTTTGATGCTATTGAAGTTGCAGGTGACATTTCACCCTCACTTGTAGCAGGAGGTATTAAGGTTGCACTGATTACAACAGTATCGGGTCTGGTTGTAGCAGTTATTCTGCAGATCTTTTACAACTACATTACATCAAAGATCGATTCGTTGGTTAACAACATGGAGGATGCATCTATCTCACTTATTGATCTTTTGGTTAAACATAATCTTAAAAAACAGTAAACATGTCTGATCAGTTATTGCAAAAAATAATAAAAATCTTTATATACGTTCTGATGGGTGTTTCCGCCGTGTTTATAGTGTTTTTCTATTTCGGCGGAGTAGTGGAGGGAACGGCCGGAACAGAATATGAGCAGCCTGTAGTTACAGAAGCCTTTATAATATGGGCATATATACTGGCTGGGCTGGCTTTGCTTTTCACCATTCTCTTCCCGCTAATCAGAATGATATTAAATCCTCAGCATGCCAAGAAAACAGGGATCGGAATTGTCGTGGTAGCTCTTGTAGTTTTTGTCAGCTACCAGCTTGCTTCCGATGAACCTTTGCAGCTGGCTGCTGAAAGTGAGTGGAACACCCCGGAGGTTGTACAATGGGCCGGGGCAGGACTGGGAACATTATATACGTTGCTTGCCTTGGCATTTTTGTCAATCCTGTACACGGAACTCGTACGGTTTTTTAAGTAATATAACATACTGTAACGGCGTTACAGTATAAAAAACAAATACTATTATGGCAAGAGAAACTCCAGAAGTACCTATGGCCTCACTGGCAGACATCGCGTTCATGCTGCTGATATTCTTCCTGGTGGCTACCACCATGGATATCGATCAAGGGCTGCAACGCGTTCTGCCACCGATGCCGGATGAAGAAGAAATACCGGAGGATCAGCAGATAAGGGAACGTAACGTACTGGTGGTACTTGTTAACGCAAGGGATCAGTTGATGGTTGAAGGTGAACCAACTCCTATTGCACAGCTCAGGGATAGAGCAAAAGAGTTTATAGAGAATCCAGAAGATGATCCTAACCTGCCTGAAAAGGAGACGATAGACGTTCCCTATCTGGGTGAGGTATATACCCCGACAACTGCAGTCATTTCACTGCAAAACGACCGGGGAACCTCTTACGGCATGTATATAAGGGTTCAAAACGAACTTACTGCCGCATATAACGAACTAAGGGATGATTTGGCCATGGAACATTTTGGCCGCCCCTTCAATAGGCTTACTGATTCACAACAGGAAGCCATTCGTGAGGTTTACCCGATGACCATTTCAGAAGCTGAACCCAGAGAAGTAGGAGGAAACTAACAATGAGTACAAAAAAAGGAAAATTTAGAAAAAAAAGCAAAAAAGTACCCACTATAAGTGCTGCATCACTACCCGATATAGTGTTCATGCTTTTGATCTTCTTTATGGTCAGCACGACCATGAGAGAGGTGAGAGTAATGGTTCAGCAATCATTACCTGAGGCAACAGAGGTGACAAACCTTGAAAGAAGGTCGCTTGTGAGTAACATATATATCGGATCTCCGCAGCCTGCTTATCAGGACCTGTACGGTACATCACCACGTATTCAGCTTGACGACTCATTTGCCGATGTTGAAGATATTGCAGAGTTCATCGCAAGTGAAAGGGAAGAAATGGATGAATCAGAGATCCCTCACATGACAACTTCTCTGAGGGTGGACGAATACACTACCATGGGAGTTGTCACCGATGTCAAACAAGCTCTTAGGCGGGCAAATGCCCTTAGGATAAATTATTCAACAAGAGAAACAGAAGCTGTATACTAATTATAAGCTTAATGTGCATGAAAAAGGGGGCGTCTCAAAAAGAGGCCCCCTTTTTTTGTCTGAATACCACATCTGCCTCAAAGATAAATAAAGTGGTAAGATAAAGTTTCACCCAAACAGCGGTACAATCCCGCCGGGTAAATCCTGAGATTTGTGACCCCGGCGGAATTGTCTCGCAAAACCCACAGGCCGCTCGACGATCCCGCCGTTTAAAATATCGTGATCATTGTATTCTGTGACCCCGGCGGGATTCAAACCCACGACCTTCAGAACCGGAATCTGACGTTCTATTCAGCTGAACTACGGGGTCAGTTAAAATGCGAAATTAATAAATTTTATCAGCTTGAGAAAATGCTAAGTTTAAATAAAAAACTTGTATCCAAAATTTTGCCAAAGTTTTTCTAATTTCGCAGAAATAAATTCAAACCTGGAGTACAAGATGGATTATAATTTTACTGAAATAGAAAAAAAATGGCAGGAATACTGGGAACAAAACCAGATATTTGAAGTTGAGATTGATAATTCAAGGCCCAAATATTACGTGCTTGACATGTTCCCATACCCTTCCGGTGCAGGACTTCATGTAGGACATCCGTTGGGATATATTGCATCTGATATATATTCAAGATACAAACGCCATTGCGGATTCAATGTTCTTCACCCTATGGGGTTTGACGCATTCGGATTGCCGGCAGAACAATATGCTATCCAAACCGGACAGCATCCTGCAATTACCACCAACAATAATATCAGTCGTTACCGCAAACAGATGCTGAAAATAGGGTTCTCCTACGACTGGAGCAGAGAGGTGAAAACATGTGACCCTAAATATTACAAATGGACGCAATGGGCTTTCATAAAAATGTTCAAGCACTGGTTCAACAATAAAACCAACAAAGCTGAACCTATTGATAAGCTGATCGAAATATTTGAAAAAGAAGGGAACCTAAACGTTGACGCAGCTTGTAACAAATGTCGCCAGTTTGACAGCCGGCAGTGGAAAACTATGAGCGAAAAACAGCGGCAGGAGATCCTGCTTCATTACCGGCTTGCCTATCAGGCCGAAACTATGGTAAACTGGTGCCCCGAACTCGGGACCGTTCTTGCAAACGACGAAGTAAAAGAGGGCGTCTCATTAAGGGGCGGTCATCCGGTGTTTCAAAAAAAAATGAAGCAATGGTTCCTGAGGGTTACGGCCTACGCTGAAAGATTGCTCGATGGACTAGAAGAGCTTCAATGGAGCGAATCACTTAAAGAGATACAAAGAAACTGGATAGGCAGATCCGAAGGGGCTTCCATCTGGTTTGAAATTGCACCTCTTGAGAGTGGAAAACAGATTGACGAAACTATAGAGGTATTCACAACAAGGCCCGATACCATCTTCGGTGCTACATACATGGTTTTGGCCCCAGAACACAGCCTTGTTGAAAAAATTACTGCCGGGGAATACAAAAATGGAGTAAAGAAATATATTGAAGAAACAAATAAAAAAACTGAAAGGGAAAGGCTGGAAGAAGCCGGCTCAATTACAGGCCAATTTACCGGGGCCTATGCAAAACACCCCTTTTCTGGAGATCTTATTCCGATATGGATCAGTGACTATGTGCTCTCCGACTACGGAACAGGAGCTATAATGGCTGTTCCTGCCCACGACAGCCGCGACTACGACTTTGCAAAACATTTCAGCCTTCCGATAACCGAAGTAATTTCAGGGGGGGATATATCAGAGGGTGCCTATGACAGCTTAGAAGGGACCCTTGTAAACTCAAACTTCCTTAACGGCCTGAAAGTAGTGGACGCCATCAACAAGGTGATTTCCGAACTTGAGAGGCAGGGAATAGGTGAAAAAAAAATAAATTACCGCATTCGCGATGCAATATTCAGCAGGCAGCGCTACTGGGGCGAACCTTTTCCCGTGTACTACAAGAATGATATACCCTATGTACTTGAGGAGGATCAACTTCCCCTTGTACTGCCGGAAGTCGACTCTTATCAGCCGACCGAAGAAGGGGAGCCGCCGCTTGCCCGTGCCAAAAACTGGAAAACAAAGGAAGGCTATCCCCTTGAAGTAAGCACAATGCCGGGATTTGCCGGCTCATCAGCCTATTATATAAGATATATGGATCCGCACAACGAAAAAGAGCTTGTTTCCAAAGAGGCAAATGAGTACTGGAGGGATGTGGATCTTTACATTGGAGGCACCGAACATGCTACAGGGCACCTTATATACTCACGTTTCTGGAATAAATTTCTCTACGATACAGGGATGGTCTGCAGAGAAGAACCATTTAAGAAACTCGTAAACCAGGGGATGATACACGGCAGATCAAACTTTGTTTACCGTATCAAAAACACAAATAAATTTGTATCCAGCAACCTGAAGGATAAATATGATGTCACCCCTATCCATGTTGACATTAACCTGGTACACAATGACATACTTGACACAGGGGCATTCAGGAAATGGAGCCCTGAATACAGAGATGCGGAATTTATACTCGAAGAGGATGGTAAGTACCATTGCGGCCACGCAATCGAAAAAATGTCAAAATCAATGTACAATGTCGTAACCCCTGATGAGATAATAGAACAATACGGAGCAGATACTCTGAGAATGTATGAAATGTTCCTGGGTCCGATTGACCAGTCCAAACCCTGGGACACAAAAGGCATTGAGGGAGTTCATAAATTTTTAAAGAAAACCTGGCGACTCTTCCATGACAAAAATAATAAACCTAACATATCAGAAGAAAACCCTACTGAGGAAGAATTAAAAATTTTGCATACTGCAATAAAAAAAGTAACAGAAGATATTGAACGTTTTTCTTTCAATACCTCTGTCAGCGCCTTTATGATTTGCGTAAACCACCTTTATTCACTCAAATGTAACAAGCGCAAAATACTTGAGGATTTGATAATTATTCTTTCTCCTTTTGCACCGCACATCAGTGAAGAATTATGGAGAGTACTGGGTAAAAAAGAGAGTATAGCAGATGCTCCTTTCCCCGAATACAACCCTTCATACCTGAAGGAAGATCTCAAAAAATATCCGATAACTTTCAACGGCAAGGTAAAACTCAATCTTGAGCTTCCAGCAGGACTCTCACCCGGTGAAATTGAAGAAAAAGTGATAAATGATGAAAATGTAAAAAAATACCTGGGTGAGAAAAAAGTAAAAAAAGTAATAGTCGTACCTGATAAAATAGTAAACATAGTAGTTTAAAAAAGTAACTTTGTCAGGTGTCTGATAATTAAACGCCGGATCTGCACAAATCAGGTTTACCAAGCTAACATTCAACAAGTTAACACAATATGTCAATTGGCCGTATTAACGCCCATTTTTGTTCATGTTATTTTGTCTGACCTAGTTTGATGCGGTTTTTCACAGGCAAATGCCTTCAAGTTTGAAGAAGCTTTTGGTATTATTTTTCAAATAAAATCCAATAAACAAAAAAATTACACCTCTTAATATGAGAAACCTGTTTAAATGGGTACGTACCTATATAATTATAACTTTAGGCCTGTTCCTGCATGCACTTGGGTGGACAGCCTTTCTGATTCCTGCAGAAATTACCGGAGGCGGGATTACAGGTGTCGCTACACTTATTTATTATGCATCCGGTTTTCCCATTGGCTTAAGTTACTTTGTAATTAACTCCTTCTTTCTTTTAATCTCTTTTCGCTTACTGGGTATTGGCTTTGGAATAAAAACAATCGTTGCAGTTGCTTTGTTGTCTTTTATACTGGGACTTCTTCAGCAAATAATCACTGAACCTGTAGTACACGACACATTTTTGTCAACTGTAATAGGAGGCATGCTTGCCGGTGCGGGGGTCGGGGTTGTTTTTACCCAGGGGGGCAGTACCGGGGGTACCGACAATATTGCAATGATAATCAACAAATACAAAAACATAACACCCGGTAGAATAATACTTTATCTTGACCTGATAATAATTTCCTCTTCTTATTTTATATTCGGATCAATTGAAAAAATTGTCTACGGCTACGTAACAATGGCTGTAGTAGCATATGCTATAGACATGGTGCTTTCAGGCTCAAAGCAAACTTATCAGCTTTTTGTTTTCTCACCCAAATATGAAGAAATTGCCAATAATATCGCCGAAAATGTAAAAAGGGGGATAACCCTCATTGACGCTGAAGGATGGTACACCAAACAAAAAACAAAAATAGTTATGGTCATGATCCGCAAGCATGAAACCAATGATATCCTTAAAATAGTAAAAAAAATTGACCCGGATGCTTTTGTTTCACAAAACAATGTTATGGGTGTTTACGGAAAAGGGTTCGATGTTTTGAAGCACTGACAAGGGAAAAATTACGGTAAACCTCCGGTAATTTTTTTAATCTGAAGAGTGATTTTTCCCCGTTTTTATGCAACCCACAACTGCTGAAATATGTAAAAGTTTATTATAGGCAAATTATACCTTAAATGAACAAAAAAGGAAAGCTGATATTTTTATTTCTCGTCGCTGCATCTGTTATCATTGTGGTCCATTTTGTGCAAACCAATTTCACAAACGGACCCCTTGCAGAAGGTGATCTGCTTGTCAGTGCTGATACGGTTGAAACCGAAAATATCGAAATCGAAAAGGAATACGGTATAGCCGTTGATTCTTTCCATATTATAAGAGGGCGAATAAACCGCAATCAAAACCTCGCCTCAATACTTTCAAAATTTAACGTAAGTAATCTGACAATTCACAATATTTCCCTTTTACCTAAAGAGGTTTTTGATGCAAGGCGAATTCGTGCAGGCAATAATTATGCACTTTTTATTGACAGAATTGACAGCAACTCAGTTCACTACTTTGTTTATGAAAAAAACAATGTGGATTTTGTACGTATTCATCTAAAAGACAGCATAATTGCCGAAACAGGAAGTAAAGAAATTAATACTGAACGTAAAACTGCAAGCGGAACAATAAAAACCTCGCTTTGGCATACCATAACCGGTAACGGCTTAGACCCGATGATTGCCATTAAACTCTCTGAAATATATGCATGGAGTGTTGATTTTTTCAGATTGCAGCCGGGAGATCACTTCAAAATAATATACGATCACCATTATGTGGAGGATAATCCCATTGGGATAGGCGATATACATGCCGCTTATTTTAACCACAGGGAAGAATGTAACTATGCAATTCCATTTGAGCAGGATGGGGTTTTAAGCTTTTACGATATAGAAGGGAACAGTCTGAGAAGAACTTTTCTCAAAGCTCCCCTGCGCTACAGCAGGATTAGTTCCGGTTTTTCCCATTCACGAATGCACCCGGTTCTGGGTGTACGCAGGCCACATCATGGAGTTGACTATGTTGCCCCTGCAGGAACCCCGGTTTACGCAATAGGGGATGGTGAAATAATTGAAACTTCATACCGTCGTGCAGAAGGCCGCATGATAAGAATAAGACACAACAGCGTTTACACTTCCGGCTATCTGCATCTGCAAAATTTCGCAGAAAATATTAAGCCGGGAGTTGAGGTCAAACAGGGAGATGTTATCGGATATGTCGGCTCAACTGGAGTTTCAACAGGCCCTCATCTTGATTTCAGAATGTGGAGACACGGCCAGCCTGTTAACCCCCTTAGCATTGAATCACCTCCTGTTGAACCGGTAAGGATAGAAAAAATGGAAGCATTTGAAAATGTCAGGGAAAAATGGCTGAAAGAAATGGAAAAGTTAAATCTCAGCCATTAGTTTTTCTATAACTTCCGGGTAATATTTATGCTCCAGTTCTTTTATCCTGGCCGAGAGGGTTTCAACTGTATCCCCTGGCAGCACTTCACAAGTGGCCTGAAAAATTATACTCCCTTTATCATACTCCTCGTTAACGCAGTGAATGGTTATACCGGAAATTTTTTCGCCACTCTCAAGCACACTCCGGTGAACCTTATCACCATACATTCCCTTACCTCCATACTTGGGTAGAAGAGCAGGGTGAACATTAACTATACGGCCCTCAAACTCAGATATTAACCCCGGGGGTAAAAGCCATAAAAAGCCGGCAAGTGCAATAAAATCAATTTTATTTTTTCGAAGTATGCCGGTTATTTTATCCGTTTCATAAAACTCCTTTCTTGTAAAAACAACTGCGGGGATATTTTCCCTTTCTGCTCTCTCAATAACATACGCATCTGCGCGGTTGCAGAGAAGCAAGCTCACCTCAATACTGTCATGTTTTCGAAAATGGTCAACAACAGACTGAAAATTTGTGCCTGAACCTGAGGCAAAAACAGCAATACGCTTCATTAAATTATTTATATTTTAGTAATAGTTTGCAAATGAATTTTATTAAACAATCCATATAAAGAGCCCAGAGGATTAAAAAAAAAATAAAAATGTTTGATAATTTTGCTTTATTGTATTTCTTTGCAAAGTTAAAATTTATTACTAATTAAAATTTTAAAGTTATGTCAGACATTGCATCAAGAGTAAAAGCAATTATTGTAGATAAGCTTGGAGTTGATGAAAATGAGGTTACACCCGAAGCAAGCTTTACCAATGATTTAGGTGCAGACTCCCTGGATACGGTTGAATTGATAATGGAGTTCGAAAAGGAATTCAATATGTCTATACCGGACGACCAAGCTGAAAATATCGGCACCGTAGGCGAGGCTATCAAGTACCTTGAAGAAAACTCGAAATAGTATTACAGTCAGTTTTCAAATCAACCCTTTCGACAGTTTTTAAAAACACACGGGCGGTAAAATATCTTTGTCGCTTTTGTTTATGAGCTGTTGAATATGTTTTATAAAACTTTTAATCTGTTATAAAAATTTTTTTAGAATGGAATTAAAGCGAGTAGTAGTAACGGGTCTTGGAGCAATTACTCCACTGGGAAATAATGTGGAATCATATTGGAATAGCCTGAAAAACGGGGTAAGTGGTTCAGAGCTCATTACTCGCTTTGATACCACAAAATTTAAAACAAAATTTGCCTGCGAGGTTAAACAATACAAATCAACAGATTATTTTGACCGCAAAGAATCCAGAAAACTGGACCTTTATGCCCAGTATGCATTAATTGCAACAGATGAAGCCGTAAAGGATTCAAAACTGGATATAAAATCGCTTAATGCTGATAAGGCTGGAGTTATATGGGCATCCGGAATAGGTGGAATTAATACTTTCCTGGATGAGATAAAAGGGTTTGTAAACGGGGATTATACACCCCGTTTCAACCCTTTCTTCATACCAAAGATGATATCGGATATCGCATCAGGTCATATTTCAATTAAATATGGATTTGAAGGGCCAAACTTCAGTACAGTATCAGCTTGTGCATCATCCACCAATGCTTTGATAGACGCTATGAACTACATCAGGCTTGGAAAAGCCGATCTATTTATCGCAGGAGGTTCGGAAGCCGCTATCAACGAAGCCGGAGTCGGCGGTTTCAATGCAATGCAGGCGATCTCGACAAACAACGAAAACTTTAAAACTGCATCAAAACCCTTTGATGCTTCGCGGGACGGATTTGTAATGGGAGAAGGAGGAGGTGCATTAATTCTTGAGGAATACGAGCATGCAGTTCGCCGTGGTGCACCTATTTACGCTGAACTGATCGGCGGGGGAATGTCGGCAGATGCCTACCATCTTACCGCACCGCAGCCGGAGGGCATAGGCGCCACTAAAGTAATGAAATCAACAATTGCAGATGCAAACATCCGCCCTGAAGAGATAGACTACATTAATGCTCATGGAACGGCCACCCCACTGGGAGATATTGCCGAGACAAAAGGGATACTTAATGTATTTGGCGAGCATGCCTACAATTTGAATATCAGTGCGACCAAATCCATGCACGGGCACCTTCTGGGAGCTGCAGGAGCAATTGAGGCGATTGCAGCAATTTTTGCAATTAAAGAAGGAATCATCCCTCCAACTATAAATTTTGCCAACGAAGATCCCGAACTGGACAATAAATTGAATTTCACTTTCAATGAAGCCCAGAAAAAGGATGTTAAAATGGTCCTGAGCAATAATTTTGGATTCGGTGGACACAACACCTCCGTAATCTTCAAAAAGTTTGAAGAATAATAGATTTTTTTGCCCAAATTGACACAATTTGGAAGTCGGTTAAATGAAAAAAAAGGTACACAAACTGTCAGAGCCTGTCGAACTCCCCTTCAGCCTGATCGGTGTTTCCTGTCATGAAAGCGACTACAGGCTGACATGGGCAATAAACCGCAAATTGGGTTTATCTTTTGAAAAAAAAGAAAATCATGTTATAATTCACCCAAAATCCGGAGAAAAACTTGAGTTCTCAATGTTCTCCCATACAGATCCTGAAAAGTATCTTAAATTCAATATAATTTCAAACCGTTGCCATAACGGCTTTCTCCTGGAAAAAATAAAGAACATAGATTATTTGATACAGATAATTGGTGATATATCGGATGCATCAATTAACACACTGGTATCAAATATCAGGAAAATCGATTTGATCTCAGCAGCTTTCCCTCTTACAGGAGATGAAAAGCAGAAATTTTCCCCCTTGCTTCCCTTGGAATAAGGATAATACCTTATAATTAAACATATAATTTTTTGTATCTTAAGAAAAATGAAGGGATGATCCTCCATTATCAATACAATTGCATGAAAAAATCAACGTTTAATATTTAAAACACAATAATATACTGTAAAGTGTTTTATTTGAATGTGTTAAAAAGTGTTAAATAACAATTAAACGAAATTTCCAAAGTTATATTTGTAATAACATGGGAAAAAAGTTAATATGGATGCTGATTGGGATTATGGCTGTAGCCATAATCGGACTGGTCATAATTCAAAGCTACTGGATCAGCAACGCCATTGACGTAAAAAACCAGCAATTCCGTCAACTGGCCTACCGCACACTTTATAACATAGTTCATGAGGTAGAGAAACAGGAAGTGCGTACTATTGTTTTAAGTGAAATGCGGCCTAATGTAAGAGACAGCACATTTATGCATACTCAGGGGTTCAGAAGTTTTCTTAATCCCAATTTCCCTGACCTGGAAAGTGAGGGGGGAATCTTCAGGGAAAGGGGCAGTTTATACACCGGAAGGTTTACCCAAGGAAGCGGAGGCGGTTCGGAGACATTTCACTTAGGTGAAGAAGAGATACTAAACATAGCACTTCCCGAAATTGATTCTGTTACATTTTTTTCACACGGAATTTTTTCATCTGCTCAAATGGGGAACTTCAATATTACCGGTACTTTTTCACAAAGGGATATTGTGGAAAAAGTGATGAGACACAGCATAAAAAACCCAAATAAAACAATTGAGGAGAGAATAAACAAGTCTTTTCTCGACTCAATCATAAGCAGGAAGATGAGCAATGCCGGTATAAACACCAAATGCGAGTTTGGAGTCAGAGACGAGTCCGGAGATTATGTAATTAAATCGGAAAATTTTAAGGAAAATCCGAATATGCTTGTAAGAAGGCTTTTCCCAAATGATGTTTTTCCGCGCCACAATTACCTTGCAATATATTTCCCCGAACAAAAATCATACATATTCCAGTCACTCGGGTTCATGGTTAGTTCATCAATCTCGCTGATACTTGTTATACTTGGAACTTTTTCATTTACAATTTACATAATAATCAGGCAGAAGAAACTTTCCCAGATGAAGAGCGATTTTGTAAACAATATGACCCATGAACTAAAAACACCCATATCTACTATATCACTGGCCTCGCAGATGCTTCACGACAAATCCATTCCCGTTGAGCAAAAAAATATTGAAAGTATTTCGGGTGTTATACAGGACGAAAGCAAAAGACTGGGCTTTCAGGTTGAGAAAGTGCTGCAGATGTCCATTTTCGAACAGGGCAAACTCAATCTCAAACCACAAAAAGTGGACGTACACGAACTAATAGGCAATGTGGCAAATAATTTTGACATACAGGTCAAGAATCAGGGAGGTGAAATTGTACAGAAACTAAAGGCCGAAAATTGCGTTCTGAGGGTAGACGAGGTCCATTTCACAAACATCATGTTTAATTTGCTTGACAATGCACTAAAATACAGCAAGGAAAATCCACTTATAAGTATTGAAACAAAAAGCAACAGGTCTAACTTTATACTAATTTTTCAGGATAACGGAATAGGTATACGAAAAGAAGAACAAAAACGAATTTTTGAACAATTCTACAGGGTTCCCACAGGCAACATCCATAATGTCAAAGGTTTCGGTCTGGGATTAAGCTATGTGAAAAAAGTTGTAGAAGGACATGGCGGCACTATTTCAGTCAGCAGCGAACCCAAGAGAGGGACCCGTTTTGAAATTACACTTCCAATAAAAAACAACCAGCAAAATGAAGGAAAATAAAACTAAAATAATGCTTGCGGAAGATGACGAAAACCTTGGTATGCTACTGAGGGAATATCTAAATGCCAAAGGATTTGAAACCAAGCTTTTTATCAATGGAGATACCGCATTCCGGGACTTCATAAAAAACAGCTACGAACTGTGTATTCTTGATGTAATGATGCCGGTCAAGGATGGTTTTACCCTTGCGCGGGAAATAAGACAAACAAACACTGAAATACCGATCATTTTCCTCACAGCCAAATCGATGAAAGATGATGTTATTAAAGGTTTCACCCTCGGCGCAGACGATTATATAACAAAACCCTTCAGCATGGAAGAACTGCTTTTCAGGATCGAGGCCATACTTAGAAGGACCAGTAACAAGAGCGAGATTCCCGAAAAATTCAATATAGGTAAATATGTTTTTGATACTAAAAAGCAAACCCTTCAGTTAGAAGACGAGGTAATACGCCTTACCACCAAAGAATCTGAATTGCTTAAACTTCTCTGCAACAATAACAACAAGATACTTGACAGGAATTTTGCCCTCAAAAGCATATGGATGGAAGATAATTACTTCAATGCCCGCAGTATGGATGTATATATAACAAAGTTGCGCAAATACCTGAAAAATGACCCTTCTGTAGAGATTATAAATGTCCACGGCAAAGGGTTCAAGTTGGTAATGTAACCAATCCGACAATTTTTTTCCTCAACGTATTATGGTATAATAAACACCTTTATCAAAATATTTCCGGCCCTATTTTAATATCCGGGCTGTAAAACCTTAAAAAGTGTTATTTTTGACAAAAAATCATTTTGGTTAATTATTTCTATAACAGATGTCAGTAAAACTTATTATTATAATCTCATTTTTAACTGTTTTAAATTGGGCCAGTTTAAACGGCTCTTCTCTTCCTTCACCAAATCTTACAGAAGATGCGCGAATAACAATGCTCACCTGCTCACCCGGTGATGAGCTTTACTCTGTATTCGGCCACAGCGCCATACGCGTACAGGATGAAGAGCTGAATCTCGACTGGGTTTTCAATTACGGAACATTTGACTTTGCCGACCCCAATTTTTACCTAAACTTCGTTAAGGGCAGGCTTAACTATGTTCTCTCTGTTGTAGATTATCCTTATTTTGAATTTGAATACAAAGCTGAGGGAAGATGGATATGGGAACAGGAGTTAAACATTGACCACCGGGAAAAACAGGAATTGTTTGACTCACTGGTAATAAATTACAATGTGCCCGAATACCGTTACTATCTCTACGACTTTTTCTTTGACAACTGTGCCACACGTATACGTGACATATTTACAGAAGCCATTGACAGAGACATAGAATTTGACTATTCCACCCTTGAAAAAGGTCAATCCTTCAGAGACCTTATCCAACCCTATCTGAAGGAAAAACCGTGGACAAAGCTTGGTATAAATCTTGTGCTGGGAAGGCCGGCAGACAGAACAGCAGAACCCTGGGAATATATGTTCCTGCCCGATCATATGATGGAAGCTTTTGAGCACGCCAGCTTTGTTGATAATAATGAAACAATCCCCTTTACCCCCGGCAGCAATATAATACTGGAAGGAAGTGAAGAAAGCAATAATATATTGGGAATTCCCCCACTTATTATACTGGCACTTATATTAGCATCGGGTGTGGTATTCTCTTACCTTGATATAAGAAAGAAGAAGCACACCAGGTGGTTTGATATTGCCATACTTGGCATTGCAGGCCTGCTTGGATTGCTTTTTTTATTTATGTGGGCATTCTCCGATCACCACGTAACCAACTGGAATTTCAATCTGCTGTGGGCACATCCTTTACATTTGGTTATGGTATTTTTACTTTTAGCCCGGAAAAGGCTGGTTAATGTTAAAAGGTACTATTTTATGGCAATATCCTTATTAACACTCCTGGTGCTTTTATTATGGCCTGTTTTCCCACAGGACCTGCCTGCAATTATAATACCTTTTTTACTTGCAATAATTGTACGGTCTGTAACAATTTTCCTGAATCTCAGAGAGGTGTCAATTTCGTCATGACTTTAGTTCCCCTCCGGTTTTTTTGCATGAATTTTGAAGGGTCAGGTGATTCAGGAATTTATCAGTTAAAAGCTAAAGAAATTCTATATGGCAAAACTTAAAAAGGAACTGGGGTTAAAAGATGTTGTAGCTATCTGCACTGGGTCAATGTTCAGCTCCGGTTTTTTCCTGCTTCCCGGAATTGCAGCATCTGAAGCAGGTCCGGCTGTATTCTTGAGCTATTTCCTGGCGGCAATTCTGATAATGCCCGCTATATTCAGCATGGCGGAGCTGGCCACAGCCATACCCAGAGCGGGGGGAGACTATTATTTCATTGACAGGAGCCTGGGGCCGCTTGCAGGGACTCTTGGTGGTGTAGGTACCTACTTTGCCCTTGTACTTAAAACTGCCTTTGCACTGGTAGGAATTGGAGCTTATGTGGAAATATTTTATGATATACCGATAAAGCTTACCGCACTTTCATTTACCGGAGTGTTTATGGTTATGAATATACTTGGTGCCAAAAAAGCCTCCGGAGTTCAAAAAATATTTGTACTTGTATTGATCCTTGTACTGTTGTTTTTTCTTCTCGAGGGTATGCGTGAAATATTCTTTTCACAAAGCTCAGGGTCATACAGACAAAATTATACGCCCTTTCTTCCACATGGCTTTGAAGGAATGATATCCACGGCAGGTCTTGTATTTGTTTCCTACCTTGGGTTAACAAAAATTGCCAGCATGTCGGAGGAAATAAAAAAACCTGAAAAAAATATTCCCCTTGGCATGGGCATATCATTGATAATAACCACAATCATATATGTTGCAGGTGTTTTTATTATTGTAGGTGTTTTGCCTGCTGACGAATTGTGGGGTGACCTCGCTCCCGTATCCAGTGCGGCCGAGAGGGTTTTTTCTTTAATACCGCCCCGCGCGGGAGCTCTCATGATTATGGCTGCAGCTGTTGCAGCTTTTGCTTCAACCGGTAATGCGGGGTTGATGACAGCTTCACGGTATCCGCTTGCAATGGCAAGGGACAAAAAATTCCCCTCCACTTTCGCCATCCTCAGCAGGTTCAGAACGCCTTTGCTTCCGATAATTGTCACTACTGCCATTATTGCTGTTATAATTTTATCAGTAAGCGAGAAGGAAATAGCACGTCTGGCCAGCAGTTTCCAGCTGATCATTTTCATGCTGATAAACCTGGCCGTCATAGTAATGCGCAACAGCCGTATTGAAACATATGACCCGGGCTACCTCTCCCCTCTTTACCCCTGGATGCAGATCTTTGGAATAATATCCTGTATAGTACTCTTTACTTTTCTCGGCTGGGGAGCAGTACTGTTCAGCCTTGGTATTGTTGCCATAGCACTGATTTGGTACTGGAAATATGTACGTAAACAAGTTATTCCGGGGGGAGCTATATACCACTGGTTTGCACACCTTGGGAAGAATCAGCGAAAAGAGCTGGAAGGTGAATTCTTCCACATATTGAAAGATAAAGGACTAAGGGAAGGTTATCCCTTTGATGAGATGATCGTAAAGGCAAAGATCACCCGGCTTGGTGATAAAAATGTTCCTTTTGAACAGCTTGTCAGGGATGTTGTAAAACAATTCGAGGAAGATCTTGACATAAGATTTGACAAGGATGCACTAACAACCGAATTTATTAATGTAACCAGCATTGATCCTGCACAGATAATCCCGGGAGTTTCGGTTCTTTATGGAAAAGTTGACAATATTGAGTGTCCTTCACTTCACATAGTGCTTTCGGATAAAGGCATCAAAGAACCTGTTGTAAAGGGTGAAGTGGAATACGAAAATCATATAAATGTTATGTTTTTCCTGGTCAGCAAAAGTGATTACCCGCGTCAGCAATTGAGACTTCTTTCAAGGCTGATGGATGTAGTAGAGCGCAAAAAATTTGTAGAAAAAATTTCAAGCCTGAAAAATGATCGCGAGATAAAAGAGTATCTCCTTCACAACGAAAGATATATCTCTATGCACCTGACTGAAGGTGCACCGCAGGGAGAATTGATAGGCAAAAAAGTTAAAAAAATCCGATTCACGCATGGAGTTTTGCTTGCACTGGTGCAAAGAAAGGAGCAGATATTTTGCCCCGACGGAGAGACAGTACTTCAAAAAGACGATATTGTAACATTCATAGGTAAGCCTGAAGGTATAAGTACACTTTTCAACAAATACATTCACAGAGAACCCGATCAATAATACACCTTTATTCTGCCACACTCCTTCCTTTATTGGGTGAGAGAACATAATTATTGATATATTTACAACATGGGGCTGATAAAAAATAATAAGCTAAAAAAGGACCTGAAATTAATTGACGTTATAGCCCTGAGCACCGGTGCCATGTTCAGCTCCGGATTTTTCCTTTTACCCGGTATCGCCGCACAGCATGCAGGACCAGCCGTTTTTTTAAGCTACCTTTTGGCAGCAATCCTTATTCTTCCGGCAATGTTCAGCATGTCTGAGCTGGCTTCCGCAACACCCAAAGCCGGAGGCGGATATTTTTTCATTGACAGAAGCCTTGGCCCCTTATTCGGAACATTAGGCGGACTCGGTAATTATCTCGCCCTGGTTATGAAAACATCCTTTGCACTTGTAGGAATAGGCGCATATGCAGCACTATTTTTTGAAGTTCCAATAAAGCTGACCGCCATTACTTTTGCAATTGTATTCATGATATTGAATATTGTAGGGGTGAAAAAAGCTTCCGGAATGCAAAAAACATTTTTTTTCGTGCTGGTGGGAATTCTTGTTTTTTTTATTGCCGAAGGAATGCGGGAGATATTTTTTTCCGAAAACACCGGTGAATACATTAAAAATTATTCCCCTTTCCTGCCCAATGGATTTGAAGGTTTGTTCTCAACAGCCGCACTTGTATTTGTATCATACCTTGGGCTTACAAAAATTGCAAGCATGTCAGAGGAGATATATAAGCCGGAGCGCAACATTCCGTTGGGGATGATACTTTCGCTTGTCATAACAACAGTCATATATGTGCTGGGAATTTTTATAATGGTCGGTGTCATACCGGCAGAACAATTGTGGGAGGATCTTGCACCGGCATCCACTGCCTCCGAAAAAGTTTTTTCACTGATATCCCCCACAATGGGCACTTTGCTGATTGTAATCGCTGCAGTTATGGCATTTGCCTCAACCGGAAATGCCGGGCTTATGACCGCCTCCCGCTATCCCCTGGCAATGGCAAGAGATAAAATACTGCCCGAAGCTTTTGGAACAATAGGTAAATTTAAAACACCTGTAGTATCTGTTATAGTAACTTCCGGAATACTTATACTGGTTATATTGACGGTAAGCGAAAGCGGAATTGCAAAACTGGCAAGCAGTTTTCAGCTTTTGATATTTATTCTCATAAATGCCTCGGTAATTGTAATGCGAAAAAGCAAAATAGAAGCATACGATCCCGGTTATCATTCTCCTCTCTATCCATGGATGCAAATATTTGGTATATTAACCTCCTTTTTCCTTATCATTTACCTGGGCTGGGGTCCGGGACTTTTCACAATGGGAATTTCAGCGCTGGCCTTTGGCTGGTACTGGTATTACGGCAGAAAGCACACAAGGCGCGAAGGGGCAATATACCATTGGTTTGCCCTGCTGGGTCATAAAGAGCACAAAGCACTTGAAAATGAACTTCTTTATATTCTAAAAGAAAAAGGGCTGCGCGACGGAGATCCGTTCGGTGAAATGGTCGTCCAATCGAGAATAACAGATATTGGAAATAAAAGAGTTTCATTTAAATCCCTTGTCACTGAGGTAACAAAAAAATTCGCACAGGATATTGGCAGCTCTGACAAGGGTTTACTGAAAAAGGAATTTCTCTCTGTTACGGGCATTGATCCTGCTCTGGTTATCCCAAGAGTTTCCATTCTTTACGGTAAAATTGACAATATTGAAAATCCCATGCTTCATGTGGTCCTTTCGGAAAGAGGAGTGAAGAAACCTGTTATAAAAGGTGAAATATCCTCAGAAGATAATATAAGGGTCTTTTTCTTCCTCCTCTGCAGAAGCGATCAGCCAAAGCTTCAGCTGCGCCTGCTATCGAGATTGATGGATATTGTAGAGAGGGAAATGTTTGTTGAAACCATAACCGCCATTAAAAATCAGCGTGAAATTAAAGAATATCTGTTGCACAATGACAGATACATAACCCTTCATCTTGAAAAAGTTACAAAACAGGCTGAACTTATAAACAAATCACTCAGGGAAATCAGGTTGCCTAATGATGTCCTTGTTGCAATGGTGCAGAGAAAAGACCACATATTTACACCAAGAGCCGATACTGTTCTCAGGGAAAACGATATTGTAACCATAATAGGGGAACCTAAGGGTATAAAAACATTATTCAACAAGTATCTCCATACCCGGTCATCATAACAGACCTGCTTACGTCTCATTCCCGGTCTCTGACGCATCTGACAGAAAGCCTGTTTCCCTCTCCGGTATTTAACCTGCAGACACCCGCGCAATTATGGTTCATGCTATTAATCTGACGGGGGTTGCCATGTAAACGTATAAGTTTGATTTGCCTCCAAATGTGCATCATAACTTGCCCAAACATAACCTTCTTCATCAATTTTTCCCCAAATTACTATATCTCCTGCCGGCACATTCTCATAAGTGGTCTCACTTCCGTTACCTATGGTCCTTTGATCATTCTCGGAAATGTCTCCCCATCTTACATCTACAATGGCACTAAAGCCGGTTTCGTTTTTCACGATCACAGTTCCGCGATCATCATCGTCTTTTTCACATCCCGTAATTGCAAAAAGCAATCCTAAGGCAACTGCAGATATTAAAACAAGTTTTCTCATAATTAAAAAAAATTAAATAACAATATATATTAAATTTTACGATAATAATATGAAAAAGTTGAACCATTTTATAATTTAAGAGATATTAAATTATTTAAAAACCATATATTTGAGAAAAATAACGAAACACCTAAGCAATTGATGCAATATCTTGACAATAAGAATTTATAAGATTTTTACTTTTTTGGAACACCTGACTTTATTGTTGATTATCAGTATTTTTCGATGCAAAATCAACTAAGTATATGTTATTTTTTTAAAACTCAGCTATTTTTTTTGAAAAATTATTTGCTAAACCCATGTAATCCCCTACATTTGCTATGTATAACATTTATAACCTAAAATTCCTTTATTATGAACAAAGCAGAACTAATTGATGCAATTGCTCAAAAAGCAAACCTAACAAAAGCAGACGCAAAAAAAGCACTTGATGCTTTTATGGAAACCACAACTGATTCACTTAAAAAAGGTGACCGTGTCGGTCTTGTAGGTTTTGGATCTTTCTCCGTTTCAAAAAGAGATGCCAGAACCGGAAGAAATCCCCAAACAGGGAAGCCAATGACAATTAATGCCAAAAAAGTTGTAAAATTCAAGCCCGGCAGTGAACTAGACAACGCTGTACAATAAATATCAAAAACAAAGCGCAGAAAAAAGGGGCTGTCTCAAAAGAGCAGCCTCTTTTTTTGTGGCCGGATATTACCAATCATGGAGTGGTCACTTAAAAAAGCGCTTTGAAACTTAAATTGTGGTGCAATTTTGGTGAAGCTCTAAAAACCAAAAAACGCAACCGATTGGGTTTTGCCAAAGTCGGGGTGGGAGGATTTGAACCTCCGACCTCGTCGTCCCGAACGACGCGCGCTAACCGGCCTGCGCTACACCCCGGTTTGTAACCGAATTGTTTTTCTGCAAAATTAGAAAAAATTCCTGTATCTGAACAAACGGTCGTCAAAAGCATTATTGTACAAACAAAAAGATATTTCACCTCTTTTTAAAGCCCCGCTGCCTGAGAGCTTCAAAAAGAACAACAGCTGCGCTTACCGACACATTCATTGAATCGACTTTACCAAACATTGGAATAATTATGTTCTCGTCGGATCTTTCAATCCATATTTCACTCACACCCCTGTCCTCGGCACCGACAACAAGCGCTAAAGGCAGCTTAAAGTCGGTTTCATGATAAGGCCTTGAAGCGTTCAGTGCAGTTACCGCAACACGTATTCCCCGCTCTTTTAGCCAATCCAGTGCCTCACCGGTTGTGCAGGCAACAACATTACTGGTAAAGACGCTGCCCAGACTTGAACGGATAATATTGGGATTGTAAATGTCAGTGCCCGGATCACATACAATTACCGCATCAACGCCTGCAGCATCTGCCGTCCTCAACATTGCGCCGATATTGCCGGGTTTTTCAACCGACTCAGCTACAAGAACAAGAGGATTTTCAGAAAGCTCCACCTGATCTAGCTGCAATCTTTTGGGTACCATCAGTGCCAGCACTCCATCAGAACCCTCACGGCAGGCAATCCTCGAATAAACCTTACGGGGCACCTCATAGAGAGGGTGACCGGGCAATATTTTCCTTATACGTGCATATTTTTCTTCCCCGGTCAAGCTGGGAGAAACAAAAATTGTATGAGTTTTAAACCCGCCGGAAACGGCAAGCTGAACCTCCCTGAACCCCTCAACTATAGTTAGGTTCTCTTTTTTTCGCTCAACCCCCTTGCGTAAGTGCACTGCCTGTTTGATACGGGGATTTTGTAAACTGCTGATTCTGTGGTTCATTTTCTGTTCTCCTTTTAAGGCCGTGTTAATGCAAAATTAAGAAATTCAACATCCGAAAAAAGCTAACAAATATGCAAGCATTACATTGTCCGGCAAATAAACACGCCCGCAGGCAAATATTCGGCAAAATCAGTATGCCGATATCTTTGGTTTTTAAATTAAATTCCTTAATTTTAGAAACAGGAAGATATGTTAATATATTATTAAAAACCTTATCAGAGCTTCTTTTAAGCTGCATTTGAAAATTGCCGGTTAACCGGATTAGTTTTTTAATTTCATTTTAAAACATAAAATTAAGTTTATGGAAAGAAATCTGATCAGGAAGATACAGGGATATAATCAATATCCCTCGGTTTCAATTTTTCTGCCTACGAGCAGAACTGTCCCCGATAACAATAAAGACAAGCTTGCACTGAAAAAACTCTGCAGGGATGCTGAAAAAAGACTCCTTAATGAATTTGACAAACGTCAGATGAACGGACTGATCAAAAAACTGAAAAAAAATGTGGAATCGGTTGATGTAAGGCATAATCTTGATGGATTGGCTGTTTTCGTGAACAACGACTTTGAAAAAATAGTACGACTTCCTTTCCCGGTAAGGGAAAGGATTGTAATTGACCATAATTTTGCAACACGGGACCTAATAAGGGCAATGAACAGAAGCATAAAATATTACACTCTTTCGCTAAGCTCGGACTTTGTAAGGCTTTTTCAAGGCTACCGTGATACACTCATTGAAATAACAGAAAAAGGGTTCCCCTTTGCGAATCCATACCCGAGAGGATCCAACCTGGAGCTTTCCACATCATTTAAGGAAGCAAGACTTAAAGAGTTCTTCAATCAGGTGGACAAATCTTTTCAGAACATATACAACAGCAATCCGATGCCGCTTGTACTTACCGGGGTTGAAAAAAATATTGCCTCCTACAGAGAGGTAGCCGACAATAAAAGCATTATTTTAACCTCGATTGAAGGAAACCACGATCACACAACCATCCATGAACTGGAAAAAAAAGTATGGCCTGTTGTTAGAGAAAAAATGGCAGAAAAAAGAAAACAAATAATGGAGAGGGTCAGCAGGGCAATAAGTGCCCGAAAATTTGCCAGCGGACTTAATGAGGTGTGGCAACTGGTAAAAGAGGAACGCGGCGAGCTTCTGCTGGTGGAAGAGGATTTTTACCAGCCGGTTAAATTCACAAATAACGGTAAATCTCTTATTTGCGTTGACAACTGTGAAGATCAAAAGGATATTGTGGAAGACATTGTAGATGAAATCTCAGAAAAAATAATCTCCAGCGGAGGACGTGTTGTTTTTATGGAAAACGGTTCACTTGACAGTTACGACCGGATTGGACTTATACTTAAATATTGAAAATAATAATACGCTACTTTCTCTAGATATAGCTTTCACAGGGATTACCATATTATGAATCGATCTTGAGTACGGCAAGAAATGCTTGTTGGGGAACTTCCACATTGCCCACATGACGCATTCGTTTTTTACCCTTTTTCTGTTTTTCAATCAACTTTCGCTTGCGTGTAACATCACCACCGTAACATTTTGCCGTAACATCCTTGCGGATTGCCTTTACCGTTTCACGGGAAATGATCTTGGAGCCTATGGCAGCCTGTATTGCAATATCAAACTGTTGACGGGGAATAAGTTCTTTTAGCTTACTGCATATTTTTTTACCGAAACTGTAGGCATTATCGCGATGAATAAGTGTTGACAAAGCATCAACCGGCTCACCGTTAAGCAAGATATCAAGCCTTGTAAGATTGGCTTGTTTATAACCCGACTGGTGATAATCAAGGGAGGCATAACCCCTTGTAGCGCTTTTCAAGCGATCATAAAAATCAAATACAATTTCCGCCAGAGGCATCTCAAAAGTGAGTTCAACCCTGTCACTTGTCAGATACTGCTGATATTTTAAATTGCCTCGCTTGCTAATACATAAATTCATGATTGAACCAACAAACTCGGACTTGGAAATTATCTGTGCAGTAATAAAAGGCTCCTCTATATAATCAAGCTCATTGGATGCGGGCAAATCATAAGGGTTGTTGACAATCAGTGTTTCCCCGCTTTTGGTATGAGCCCTGTATGAAACATTGGGAACTGTTGATATAACAGACATGCCGAACTCCCTTTCAAGGCGTTCCTGCATTATCTCCATATGCAGCATACCCAGAAAACCGCAACGGAAACCAAACCCAAGAGCAAGAGAAGACTCCGGTTCATATGACAGCGAAGCATCATTCAATTGAAGTTTTTCAATGGAAGTTCTCAATTCTTCATAATCCTCAGAATCTACTGGATATATGCCTGCAAACACCATCGGCTTCACAACTTTAAAACCGGGTATTGAATTCTCACAAGGCTGTTCAACGTGGGTTATCGTATCTCCAACCTTTACCTCTTTTGAACTTTTAATCCCCGATATTAAATATCCCACATCCCCGGCCTTTAAAACATCCCTGGAAACCTGCTTAAGCTTAAGGACCCCAATTTCATCTGCAGTGTATTGCCTGCCGGTAGAGACAAATTTTACAAGATCACCTTTTCGTATCTCCCCGTTCATAACACGGAAAAGAACATTTATGCCCCGATAAGGGTCGAAAATCGAATCAAAGATCAAAGCCTGCAAAGGGGCATTCATATCACCCTTTGGAGGGGGTATACGAGTAATGATACTCTCCATTATCCTCTCTACACCCATTCCCGTTTTACCGCTGGCTTCAATAATGTCGTCACGGTCGCAGCCTATAAGCTCCACAATCTGATCTTTCACCTCCTCCGGTTTGGCCACATCAAGGTCCATCTTGTTGAGAACCGGGATTATCTCCAGATTATGATCAACAGCCATATACAAATTGGAGATGGTCTGTGCCTGTATTCCCTGGGTTGCGTCAATGATAACCAAAGCACCTTCGCAGGAATATATGGAGCGGGAAACTTCATAGGAAAAGTCAGCGTGACCGGGTGTGTCTATCAGGTTAAACACGTAATTTTTGTCCCCGCTTACATACTCCATTTGTATTGCATGGCTTTTTATAGTTATGCCCCTCTCTCTTTCAAGATCCATACTGTCAAGAACCTGATCCCGGGCCTCCTTATCCGAAACTGTTCGGGTGAGCTCCAGCAATCTGTCAGCCAACGTACTTTTACCGTGATCTATATGCGCTATTATACAAAAGTTTCTTATATGCTCCATCTCTTATAATCCCTATTTTGAAGCTACAAATATATTTGTTTTATCTAAAAAAATAATTACGCAGCCATTTAATAAGATGTATTTAAAAATAACCGTAAATGCATGGGAAAAATTGCAAGCTTTGAGCAGAAATCAAAAGAGTGTGTAAAAGCTGCTTAACACGATAAAAACGGGGAATTCTACCACTTTATCAATCCGAGCTTGTCAATGCTGACATGCTCGTAATCGGGAGACGGGGAAAACTCCTTACGGGGGATATCCTTTTGCTCAACATCGACTACTTCAGTGCTGTATACAGATCCGTCCTCAAAATATTCAACCGACCTTAAAACCAACCCTTCTTTCATTAAGTGAATATATTCGGGTGTTGACTGATAATCGAAATCCATCAAATCCCAGGCCATATCATTTATAAACATACGGAACTCTTCTGTATCAAAATCCTCACAAAGATTAACCTCATTTGTCAGCCAGAGCTCTTCCCTGAGGGAGCCTTCAACAAAAACCTCGTATTTCCTGGCCTTATAATCCAGTATTGTCTCTGTTTCATCTGTCATTACTATTTCCATCTGAACATCCGGCTGAAAAACTACAGGCTCGTCAGGCTGCTCAAGTTCTGTCTTTAAATTTTCATAAATTGCCAGGTAAAAAGGTTTGTCTTCGGGCGAAGCAGTTTCCACCTCCTGCTTGAAATGTTCCAGGGTAAGTTTCCTGATCTCATAAAGACATGAATCCAGGCTGCCTCTCCAGTAGGTTTTATCTGCAGGATTAGTAAAGGTTATTTCTCTTTTTTCAAGATCAAATATAACGGTATGCGACTCTTCAACTGACTTAAACAAATTATCCTGGAAATACATCCTGCTTTCACTTGGCAGGCCTCTGCCAGGTTCGTGTATAACTTCAGTGATAACCAGGCCTCCTTGTACCGGTAAATAAAATACAGCCAATATAACCGGCAAAATCAAAAGTATCCTGCAGTTGGCAACAAACTCTCTCATAATCCATTTTCATCTGTTTCCAGTTCAAGTGTATAAAGAACCGCTTCCATTTCCCTTATGAGATCTCGCTTATCTGTCTCGGGTGAAAAAACAAAAGCTTCAACGGTTACTACCCTGTCCCTTTCCTCATCTATTGTTGTAAGGCTAACAAACGGACCGCCCATAAAGTGGTTCTCAACCCTCCAGAGGCCACGAATTTCTGCAAATTCACGACCTTCATGCTCAAACGTCTTAAAGTGCGGCTGATAATATCTCATCTCGGTGGTCATCCACGTGTCCGGACGCGGACCGGGAACGTAAGACTTTAAAAATTCATTCCTCCTCTCTATTAAGTAATCAGCCGTAAGATCTTCAAGTTTTGGATTATCCCGTTCGTAATGATAAACAAACACCCCTTTTATTTTCTCTTTTGGGGTAACCTCGTGCTTAGCTATCCAGGCAAAATTGGTTGTATCGACATCCATCCTGAAACCCGGAGGAACTGAAAGCGAAAGATTATGATTCCGGGAAAGGCGATCTGATATTTCTCTCTTTTTATATCTCTCAAAGGACTGAATATGTCTTTCCCGTTCGGCTTTGAACAAATGGTCAAGGATTCTGTCTTCATATTTCTCAACAAATGAATACAGGGACTGGGAGTCCATTGTATTTATCTCGATAACCAATTGCGGTCTTGCCCACACATTCCTTCTTACAACCATCCTGGTCTCTTCATACCGGGGTGATACGTTCACCATTACTACATTGCGGTGAGACCTGAAAACACTTTTAAAAGCTTCATGCTCAATTCTGGCAAGATTAAACATAGGCTCTACCTGAGGCAGTGCAGGCTGAGGCTGCCTGAACAGTTCATTGAGCTTTTCCCCGCCCTCAGTTTCCCATATGGGATCGTTAATTACCAAAACAGCTTCACCGGGTCTGCCTGTAACACTTGGCATCCTTCCGGTACCTTCAGTGTCACATGAACTGAAAAAGCCGACAATCAAAGCTGCCAGGATAAGTAATATATACTTCATATTTTTTAATATTGATTTACTTTGACTTTTTGTTAGAAACGAAAAAAGCGGCAGAAAAAGTACTCTCTTTAATTCAAATATACAATACCAGCAAAGGCAAAATGCAATTGTGCCGAAAAACACTTCCTGTTATCTAATGTAATATAATCACTCTTTATCATTCTTCCGATCATCTCTGTCTTCCTCTTCATTCTCCCCACCAATGTCTTTTGAAGCTTTTTTGAATTCTTTTATCCCCTGGCCCAGACCTTTCATTAATTCGGGTATTTTCTTTCCTCCAAAAAGTAACACAATTACCAGTAGTATAATTATTATCTGCCAGGGACCCGGCGCTCCAAACAGTAAAAAATTAAATGTCATAATTTTACCTTTTTAATTAAACAAATATACAAAATATTTATCCCGCCACTACAGCTGAAAAAAATTATCTAATTGAACAACCTTACAATATCACTGGCATTTGCATATATTAGAAGTGAAAATAGAAAGAGCATGCCTATTATCTGGGCATATTCCATAAACTTTTCACCTGGTTTCCGGCCAGAGATGATCTCATATAAAAGGAACATAACATGGCCTCCGTCAAGGGCAGGAATAGGAAGCAAGTTCATAATACCCAAAATAATTGAAAGAAAAGCCGTCCAATACCAAAAAGCCTGCCAGTCCCACTCCCCCGGGAAAATACCTCCAATCGTTATGAACCCGCCTATAGACTCATACGCTTTAGTTTGCGGTGAAAATATTAACCTTAATTGTTTAAGGTAACTTGTAAAGGTTGAAACACCTCGATCAAACCCTGCTGGTATTGATTGTGCAAAATTGTATTCGGTACGTTCAAGATCGAAAAATCTGCTCATGTCTCCTTTGGGGTAAACACCAAGCAAACCGGTTTCCGGAACTGTAACAGGAATATCAACCCTTGATCCTTCCCTCGCGACGGTAACTAACACTTCCTGATTTTTATGCTGCTGCAGCTTATTGCGAAATTCATTGAAAAAAGGAACCTCTTCTCCATCTAATTTCAAAATACTGTCATTTTCCTTAAAGCCTGCCTCTTTTGCCGGTGAATCATCGGTAAAGCCATCGACAATAAAAGGAAACCGGGGAGAAATAAAGGGTTTTCCCTGCAATATCTCAGGTAAAGCTTCCTCGGGAAAGTGCAGATCTTTTATCTCACCATTGCGCTCTACTGTTATTGTGCGAACATTCTCAAGCACTAATGTCGGGACAACCTGATTGAAGTCTTCCACCTGCTCACCGTCAAGAAACAATATCTTATCCCCGCTCTGCAGCCCGACTTCCCGGGCAAGCGAATCGGCGTGAATACCATATTGCAAATTGGAAGTTGGCAAATACTGATCTCCCCACACGAAGAGTATAGAGGAAAAGATCAAAAAGGCCAGGACAAAATTGGTCAGCACACCCCCAAGCATAATCAAAAGGCGTTGCCATGCAGGCTTGGATCTAAATTCGTAGGGCTTAGGAGGCTGTTTCATCTGCTCTTTGTCCATTGACTCATCGATCATGCCCGATATCTTCACATAACCGCCCAGGGGCAGCCATCCCAAACCGAACTCTGTTTCACCAAACTTCTTTTTGAACAATGTTGCACCCGGATTGAAAAAAAGATAAAACTTTTCAACCCTGGTTTTAAACAGCTTGGCAAACAAAAAATGTCCGAATTCATGAAAAATTATAAGTATGGACAAGCTTAGAAGAAACTGTATGACTTGTATCAATATTTCCATTTAATTTACCTTTATCTGTTTAAATTACCAATCACCTCTTCAGCATACAAACGGGCTTCCCTGTCGCTTTCCCTGTAATCATCCAGTGAGGGTTGCCTGACAAGCGAAACCTTCCGCATTGTCTTTTCAACTATTAAGGGAATATCAAGAAACCCTGCGCGACTACCAAGAAACGCCTCCACCGCCACTTCATTTGCAGCATTCATAACACAGGGCATTGTTCCCCCGGCATACATCGCCTCGTAAGCCAGCTCAAGATTTTTGAAGCGATCAGTATCAGGTGCTTCAAAAGTAAGACTGGGATAATCGGTAAAACTGAAACGGGGAAAATCTGTTTTTAGTCTCTCAGGATAGGAAAAAGCATATAAAATTGGCAGCTTCATATCGGGCAACCCCATTTGTGCTTTAATAGAACCGTCTTCAAACTGCACAAGTGAATGGACGATAGACTGAGGATGAACTATTACCTCAATCTGGGTGGGTTCAAGGTTAAACAACCATCTGGCCTCAATTGCTTCCAGTCCTTTATTCATGAGAGTTGCAGAATCGATCGATATTTTCGCTCCCATATCCCAGTTAGGATGCTTAAGCGCTTCACCGGAAGAGACATTTTTTAAAAAATCATTATTTTTTTCAAGAAATGGTCCGCCGGAAGCTGTCAGGTAAATCTTCTCTATTGCATTTAACTCTCCCGCAAGACACTGAAATACTGCAGAGTGTTCTGAGTCGACCGGTATCAGGAGCACATTTTTCTCTGAAGCCATTTTAGTGATCAGTTCACCTGCAATTACCAAGGATTCCTTGTTGGCCAGAGCTATATCCTTACCTGACTTTATTGCACTTATTGCAGGCATCAATCCTGAATACCCCACCAATGCAGACAGCACCATATCTATATTCTCATTCTGAACAACCTTTTCAACCGCCTCGTATCCTGAATAAACCCTGACCGGGTATCCAGAAAGTGCACCCGAAAGCTCACCGAATTTTGACTCGTTGGCTATGACAACCTCCGCGGGTTGATATTTAATTGCCTGCTGAATGAGAAGCTTTACATTGTTGTTGGCAGTTAACACAGTAATTTCAAATCTGCCGGGATACCTGTCAATAACTTCCAACGCCTGCGTTCCGATCGATCCTGTAGATCCTAATATAGCTAAACGTTTCTTCATTTTACCTGGCGGGACAATTGTAACCTTGACAAATTAAAAATCTATATAGTCTTCGGGATTTAACGGAACCCGGTTATGCCACAATTCAAAATGGAGATGAGGACCTGTTGTAAGCTCACCGGAATCCCCCACAATGGCAATGGTTTCACCGGCTTTAACTTCATCCCCGGAACTTTTGACCAGCTCCTCATTGTGCTTGTAAAAAGAAATAAAGTTATTATCATGCTGGATTTGTATCACATAACCGATTTCTCTTGTCCATGTAGCAAGCAAAACGGTCCCGTCCATCACTGCATTAACCGGTTCATTGGGCTCGGCCACTAAATCAACCCCGTAATGGCCTTTATCCGGATCAAACCTGTTTGTGATCAACCCTCCCTCTAAAGGAGCAACAAAATGCATAGCCGGAATGTCATCAGGCAAATCCGAGTAATCAGAGCCATCTACGTTAATTCTGCCGGATGTTTCAATTTGCCGCCGCAACAAATCATCATATTCGGAGCGGCTGAAATCAAGTCCTTCATACCTCATTGCCGTATCCGGCCTTTCATAACTTCTGGGTTCACGACCCGACAAAATATCGTTTATGCTGGAATAATACTGTTCCTGCATTCGAAGCTCATTTTCCAGAGAATCAACCAAGAGTGCGTTCATCATGATCTGTCTTCTGACCTCTGCTGTAGGGTAACCCGGGATAAACTCGCGAACAGGGGTAAATGCAATTATGAGGCTTACAGCAACAACTATCAATATAACTGAAGAACCTATAAGTGATATCAAATTAAGCTTGGTAAGCTTAACCGAGACAACCTCCTCGTAACTGTGGTCATTGAATATTATTAACCTGTATTTATACTTAAGCCTTTTAAAAAAACCTAAACGCTCTATATTGCTTGACATGGCACAGATATTGCTTGATTAATATGGCAAATATAATAAGTTTTTACCGGATGTAAGCCATATTTATCTCAATTAGACTTTAAAACTTTTTTGAGATTAATAAAAAACGCAATTAAAAATGCATATGTGTAATTTAACGCAAAAAATTTTGCAAAGAGTTCAACTAATGCTATTTTTGCATTCGAATCTCAAAGAGGAAAAAAGTTATTTGAAAATATATTGCGGGGTGGAGCAGTGGTAGCTCGTTGGGCTCATAACCCAAAGGTCGCCAGTTCGAGTCTGGCCCCCGCTACAATTTTTTATTGAGAATCGCATAACTTTTTTATAAACTCTTCAGCAGGGTTAAATCCCAAATCCGCAGCTTCCCTAAAATCCGAACATGCCCCTTCAATATTTCCAAGGTTAAAATTTGCAACTCCCCTGTTATAATATGCTTCGGCAAAATCGGAATTGTGTTCAATTGCCTTTGAATAATCATCTATTGCCGATTGTACATTGCCTTTTTCAAACCTTATGTTGCCCAGCTTATAATATGATTCGGAAAGCTTTGAACCGGTTTCAATTACATTTTTAAAATCCTCTACTGCCCCCTGGTTATCACCAAGGTCAGTTTTTGCCATAGCACGGTTATAAAATGCTTCTGCATATGCTGAATCTATTTCAATAGCTTTGGAAAAATCATCTATTGCATCCCCGATATCACCCTGCCTGTGTCTTGTCAGCCCCCGGCTATTGAAAGCCCTGGCATACTCCGGATTGTTCTCTATGGCCTTACTGAAATCCTCAACAGCTTTATCCAGTTTATCCATTTGTTTCTTAGTGCGGCCCCTGTTGTGATATGCCTCAGCATTATAAGGGTGCAGCTCGATTGCACGCGAGTAATCCTCAATAGCCGACTCATACTCACCAAGTATTGTCCACACTACCCCTCTGTTATTGTAAGCTCTTACATAAAACGGATCCAGTTCTATTGCACGGGTGAAATCCTCGATTGATTCCTCATAATAACCAAGATGCGACTTGACAAATCCGCGGTTATAGTACGCCATTATATAAGAGGAATCTTTTTCAATGGCTTTTGTATAATCGTCAATAGCCCCGTAAAGATACCCGTGGTCAAACTTGATATTTCCCCTTTCATGAAATTCTTCGGCAGTTTGTCCGGAAACAAACGCAGATGCAATTGTAAGAAAAAGTAAGCAAAGGCAGTATATTCTCATATGCATAAATTTTATATGCCATAAATTAAAACCTCATATTAGCGGCTCCAGAGCCTCCATTCAATTTTCCTGTTTTCATCGTCATACCGCTTCATCCTTAAGTCCCCATAGGCAAGCCGCTGAATAGTCCATACCCAGGTAAACTCCTCATCTACATGCTCAGTGAAATGCATTTTCAGCTTTGTATCACTTTCGGCAAACTCCCAGGTGCCTCCAATGCCATACCAGTCACGAGGATTATCATCCTCATAACCCTGTATCCACCCCAGGTCACCGTCACCCATTATTTCGATCGACTGATCAGCATATTCTTCAGTTTTATCAACCCCGTCAACTTTAACAAGATCAAAGCGCCAATTAGCTGTAACTCTTTCTTTCCTGGTATAAATACTGAACCACGGACCGTCTTCATATTTTTTACACCCGGTTGGTATTAAAAAAAACAAAGAAAACAATATTGCCAATACCCTAATACTCTTCATGTTAAAAATTTTTATAAAAACTCTTTTCCTGTATAATTTATCATCAGATAATCCGGTTACCTTCACCATTTATATTAACGTAAATTATTACCCAAAAATTAAGTGAAGTTAAAATATTCAATAATTAAACAGATTAATTTAACAAATGTAACAATATAAACACATTTTCAAATCGAGTTGAAAAGATTGATGCTGCCTGAAGCAGGACAAATAAATATTATCTAGCCTGTTGATCAGAGTTACAAAAACATTGGCAAAAAAAGATTTGCCGGAGGTTGTGATTATTTTATTTTTGTATGGACAATGATGCCGGAAAAAATACACAGCTCTTTAAAGACGTTCGATGAGCTCAATTGATATTAGTTTAATTAACCTTATTTGCAGGGATGCAATTATTTTATACCAACCAGGTTGACGAAGCCGGTTGCGACGAGGCCGGGCGGGGGTGTCTGGCGGGACCGGTTGCAGGTGCGGCCGTTATTCTCCCTCCCGGATATTATAACCCTCTGCTGAAAGATTCAAAAAAACTGCCGGCAAAAACACGTAAAAAATTGAGACTTGAAATAGAAAAAAATGCTTTGGCATGGGCGGTAGCAATGGTACCTCCCGAAAGGATTGACAAGATAAATATTCTAAACGCTTCAATCGCTGCAATACATGAAGCTTTAGACAGGCTAAAAACCAAACCCGGGCATATTATAGTCGACGGAAACCGCTTTAAGGGATATAAGAACATTCCTCACAAATGTATCGTCAAGGGAGACTCCAGGTACCAGTCGATCGCCGCAGCTTCAATACTTGCAAAAACACACAGGGATGAACTTATGGAAAAGCTTCACAAAAGCTTTCCCACATACAAGTGGGTAAAGAACAAAGGGTATCCAACCAGGGAGCATGTAAATGCAATCTTTGAACACGGCATCAGCGAATACCATCGTAAATCATACAATATTAAAGAGATGCAGCTGAACCTGAAATTCCAGGATAACCAACACTAATCCTATAAAAAATGCCAAAACCACCTAATGTAATTATATATACAGACGGGGCAGCCCAGGGGAATCCCGGACCAGGAGGCTACGGAATTGTGTTAATTTCAGGAAATCACCGCAAGGAGCTTTCCCAGGGATTTGAGCACACCACCAATAACCGGATGGAACTTATGGCCGTCATCGTTGCACTTGAATCACTCAAGATTCCGGGCAGCAAAGTTACCCTTTACACAGATTCCCGTTATGTTGCAGATGCAGTCGAAAAAGGATGGGTATTCGAATGGGAAAAGAAAAATTTCAAAAAGAGAAAAAATCCGGACCTTTGGAAGCGCCTGCTAAAGGTCCTCAAAAAACACGATGTTAAATTTGTGTGGGTAAAAGGCCATTCAAACAATGTTGAAAACGAAAAGTGCGACCGGTTGGCAGTTGAGGCTTCACAAAAAAACAACCTTCTCAAGGATAAAGGATACTTTAACCAGGAAGACCCAAGAAACGGGGAATAGCAAATCCTGAAGGAAAAAAGTTGTCTCCCCGGCAGTTGCCCTAATGCAAGGGCTGATAAAGAAGGCTGCAACTGCAATATAAAAAGTCCTTCTTTTTCAAAAGTGACCGTATATTATCCGTTTCCGTACAGCTTTGATTCACTGCAATAACGGCAACCATCTCCAAATATTACATTAGTGCCTGTATGTCAGCACCTTTAACTTAGTGGCATAATAGTTGACTGAAAAATATAAGAAAAAATATTCAATATAATTCAACTTTATATAACCGGCATTAACTTAATTTTAAAATGACCAGAAATTACTTTTTAATGGCTTTAAGGGCTCTTGCCGGAAATAAAACAACTGCCCTTATCAACATTTTTGGAATGGCCACAGGACTGGCAGCCTCTATCATCATTATGATGTATGTTTTCACAGAAATCCGGACAGACAGATTTAATGAGAAATGCTATCAGATACACAGGCTTGATGTTGCCGATTTTTCAGTGATGGGGGCAGGCGTCGCCGGTCTCTTCAGGGATACCTACCCTGAAATTGAAGAATCGGTCAGGTTCAGCTTCGGCTTTTCCCCAGTTTTAAGATACAACGGCAATAACATCAGAGCCGAAGATTTTGTATTTGCCGATTCAACACTAAACAGGATTTTTACAATTGAATTTCTGCAAGGAGATCCTAAAGCGGCCCTTTCTGCTCCGTTTTCAATGGTGCTTACCCGTTCAGCCGCAGAGAAAATGTTTGGCAGGGATGCTGCCATTGGCAAAACCGTAAGGTTCAATAACAGCCACGATTTCACTGTTACCGGAGTAATAGAGGATTACAAAAATTCACATATTTCAATGAACATAATTGGATCTTTTACCAGTCTGCCTGAGATATACAATGATCCCCAATTTGATGAATACCTGTTCAGCAACATGAATTACCCAACCTACTTTCTTCTTGGAGAGGGTGCTAATACCACAGAGCTTGCAGAAAAACTTGACACTCACATAAAGGATAGCTTCCCGGATCATTTCTCTATTAATCCGGGTTTCAGATTCAGTCTGAAAGGGCTGCACGAAATTTACTTTGACAGAAACCAGGAAGCAGGGTATTCGAAAACCGGCAATCTTCAATTGATTTATATGTTATCAGCAGTGGCACTTTTTATAATACTTATAGCGGCCCTAAATTTTATTAACCTCTCAACAGCAAATGCTACAAACAGGGCAAAAGAGATAGGAATACGAAAGATGCTTGGAGCAGGCAGGAAAAAGATCATACTGCAATTCCTTACCGAATCCGTAATAATGTGCCTTGCCGCATTTATTTTTGCAGTTGTGCTGGTGGAGCTTTTTATACCTGTTTTCAACAACCTGACCTCGGCAAATTTCACAACCGAACTGATAACAAAGCCTTCCACACTTTTAATATCTCTGGCTGGTGTAATTATTGTCGGTATACTTTCAGGTATTTATCCTGCATTCTACCTTTCATCTTTTGTGCCGGCTTCAATTTTAAAAGGTGAAAAAACAAGGGGAGAGGGGGCAATAAATTTCAGAAGGTTTTTCATTATACTGCAATTCACAATTTCAGTAACGCTAATAATCGGCACACTGGTTGCAAATTCCCAGGTAAATTACCTTAAAAACAAAGAGCTTGGGTTCGATAAGGAAAATGTGGTAACACTGAGACTTAACAGTCAAATACTCGATAACTCGGATGCTTTCAAAGATGCAGTTTTAAGTTATCCCGGAGTTGAAAAATACTCCATGTCTAACAATATTCCCGGATTTATAAGTTGGTTCGAATCGTGGATTATAGATGATGAGCTAAAACAGTTTAAATTCATGTCAGTTGACCCTGACTATCTTGATCTGATGGAGATAGAAATCCTCGAGGGAAGAAACTTCTCATGGGACAGGATATCAGATGTCAATAACGGCTTTATAATAAATGAAGAGGCAGCAAGATATTTCGGATTTGACTCGCCATCAGGCAAAGAATTTGAAGTTGGAACGGGTAACCCTGCAAGGATACTGGGGGTTGTAAAAGATTTTCATTTCCGCTCGCTGCATGAACCTATCGGTCCGTTTGTAATGAATTGGAACCCCGACAACCTGCGGGTAGCCAACATAAAAATCAGCGGGGGCAACAACGGTGAAACCATAGAGCATATAAAAAAGGAGTGGGGAAAGTTCTCCCCTGCCTTTCCCTTTGAATTCGCATTCCTGGAAGATCAAACCGATAATCTTTATCAAAGCGAAATGCGAATGGCAACTCTTTTCAGCTCCTTTGCCATTCTTGCCATAATAATTGCCTGTTTAGGTCTTTACGGTATTGCATCCTTTGTTGCCAACCAGCGAAAAAAGGAGATAGGTATCAGAAAAGTTATGGGTGCTTCTCCTGCCAGTATCATGCTGATGCTCTCAAGAGAGTTTGCCGTATGGGTGCTTATAGCAAACATCCTTGCCTGGCCTCTTGCCTATTTCATTGCAGGCAACTGGCTTGAAAATTTCCCCTACAGGATATCACCCGGTCCGTCAATTTTTATTATAGCCGGTCTAATTGCCTTTGTTGTTGCAGTTGCAACGGTTGCCACAAGAGCTTTCAAAACGGCAAATATGAATCCCGCACTTACTTTAAGGGATGAGTAACAATGAATTTTTTGATATCCCCGCTCCTGCAAAAAAATAACCATCGATTCTATACGGTTTCCTCAACCTGCCAGACAAAGGCTCTGAGGCCCTGCTTTTCGGAGACGGAATTCAGCTTTTTAAGCATATCCAGCAGGGCAGGTACCGTTTCTTCTTCAACAACCGTAAGGGTGGCCGAATTCATTGCAGGCCAGGTGTGTGTGCCGTAATGGGGCTCGCCTTTGTCGCTCCCCCTTCCCTGAACATCCTCCCACATTGTAAACCCTCTTATATTTAAACGGTCAAGAATATGCATAACCTTTTCCATCAATGCCTGATTGTAAACTATAAAAACTGTCTTCATATATACTTAATTTATTTAAAATGGAACACTCATTGATAATCAATATATTATGATTACCGTGAGTGTTCCATGGGCTTATTGATTACTCTCCGTTAAACCCCATTTCATGAGCCATTCGCTTTCTTTCACGGCGAAGCCTGTTGGCACCGAAAGCCGAATATACCACGGGGATAAACAAAAGTGTCACCAGTGTTGAAAAGGCCAATCCGCCAATAATGGCAATACCCATAGGCTGCCATATTTCTGCACCTTCTCCGATCCCGATTGCAAGAGGCATCATAGCCAGAATAGTTGTCAATGTTGTCATCAGAACAGGGCGTAACCTTGATTTTCCTGAAATTATTATCGCCTGGGAAATTGCAAGGCCCCTGTCGCGCATAAGATTTATAAAATCTACAAGCACGATCCCGTTCTTAACCACTATACCTACAAGCAGAACCGAGCCGATCAGTGATATAAGATTAAGAGTTGTCCCTGTTATAAACAGTGCAAGGAAAACACCGGTAAATGCAAACGGCAGTGAAAGCATAATGATAAAAGGCGAGCGGAATGACTCAAACTGGGAGGCCATAACTATGTAAACAAGCATAATAACCAGAAGCAGTAATGTGAAAAGATCGGAAAAAGCTTCCTGCTGATCTTCCACAGTTCCTCCAATCTCAATGGTAGTGCCCTCCGGAGTATCTACCTGCCCCACTACTTTTTCAATATTCTCCACAGCTTCACCAAGGGCAACACCATGCAGCGACGAGCTTACCGTTATTGTACGCTGACGGTTCAGGCGCTCAATAACAGGTGGAGAAAGCCTTTCCTCAACCCATCCCAGCTCACGAAGGCGAATGGTCTCCATCCGACCTTGCGGGTTTTCATTGCCTTGCGGGTTTTCATTGTAGAAGAGGATGTTTTCAATATCCTCAATATTCTGCCGGTGCTCCTCACCATATCTTACAACAACATCAAACTCCTCCCCTGCTTCCCGGAAACGTGTGGCAGTGAAGCCTGCAATCCGGTTTCTGACATAATCTGCAGCCGTCGAGTACCGCAACCCGTGATCAGCAAGTTTCTCGCGGTCAAATTCCACCTCAAGCTGGGGACGGGGTCGATCCATACTTATCTCAATATCCCTTGTACCCTCAACTTCATCTATCCTTTCCGAAAGGACTTCTGCCAAATCCATGCTTGCATCAATATCATGGCCGGAAATTATAACCTCTATCTCACTTCCTCCCATCATCATTTGGCCCCCGCCAGGACCACCTCCCGGATAAACGCTGTATTCTACAATTTCGGGATACCGGGCCAGATCCTCCCTCATAAGATCGGCAATCTCAAAAATATCCCGATCTCGCTCGTTAATGGGAGTCATTCTAAATGTAAACTCAATAACATTCGGACCTGAGTCGTCAAAAATACCCTCACCCTGCCCTGCACTTGTGGATATAATTTCAATCTCGTCAGAATATTTTTCTCCTATATCCTCTTCAAGAATACGGGCAAACTCGGCAGTCTTTTCCACCTTATATCCCATGGGCAGTTCTATTTCAGCTGATATTCGATCATTGTCGGCCATAGGCATAAATTCAGTTCCTACCACATTAAGCAACCCAAGACTGCCACCAAATGCAGCAACAGCAATAATAACTACAACAATTCTTCTTCTCAGCGTCCAGCCCAAAATATTGCCATAAAATGAGTCAAGCCTTTTAAGAATATTTTGTGAAAAATCAGTAATCTTTCCCCCATATCCCTCTCTGCGATTATTCATGCGCAGCAGCTGGGAGGATAGCATCGGCGTCAGAGTAAGAGCGGCAATGGTTGAAATTGAGACAACAAGTGTAACAATAAACCCAAGCTGGCGGAACATAATACCGCTAAGTCCGCCAACCATAGTTAGAGGCAAAAACACGGCAATAACAGTAAGAGTAGTTGCAACAACGGCAAGTCCCACTTCATTGGTACCGTAAACAGCCGCTTCCTTTGGAGTACTTCCCCTTTCTATATGCTTGGTTATATTCTCCAGTACCACTATCGCATCGTCAACTACCATTCCGATAGCAAGTGTGAGTGAAGAAAGAGAAATTATATTAATAGTGTTTCCTGTTAGGTTAAGGTATATAAATGAAACAATGAGCGATACAGGAATGGTAAGAATAATAATGAAGGTGGCCCTCCATCTTCCAAGAAAAAACAGCACTACAAGGACAACAAAAATCCCCGCATACAAAACTGTCTGCGTCAGACTGTCAATTGAATCAACAATGAATTCAGAGGTGTCCACAATAGTTGTCAGCTCCACATCGGGGGGCAGGGCCCCTTTTATCTGAGGTAACCGCTCCATAATCTCACTTGATATTTCCACGGCATTAGCCCCCGATTGCTGCTGAACAGATATACGGGCACCGCGCTCACCATCGGTGCGCTCATCAACCCTCATTTTTTCAAGAGTATCGTTTATCTCTGCAACATCTTCCAGCAACACTCTCCTTCCACCAAATGAAGATACAACCAGATCATTGAGCTCTTCGCTAAGATCAAAACGGCCTTCCACACGCACCGGATAATTCAGAGATCCGATATCCATATCACCTGCCGGACGATCAATATTCTCCTGACCTATCACTGCCCCGAGCTGTTCAACCGTCATATTGTAAGCTTCGAGCCTTTGGGGGTCGACGTTCACCTGTATTTCTCTTGTGGGACCGCCTCTGATATTAACAGCGCCCACACCGTCTATACGGTTGAGTTCATTTACAACCCGGTCGTCGAGTATTTGCCTCAAAGCGGGGTAGCTTTCATCAGCAGTAGCTGAAAGCACCATAACAGGGATCATCCCCACGTCAAACTTGAAAAGATTAGGCTTTTCTGCCTCCTCAGGCAAAAAACGCTCAACACGGTCAATTACGTCCCTGATCTCATTGGCAGCCTCATCCATATTAATGCCCCACTCGAACTCAAGAAATATTGTTGAATTGTTATCACGCGAAGTCGAGGATATTTCCCTTAAATTGCTCACCATTACAAGGTTATCCTCCAACACACGGGTTATATTCTCTTCAATATCCTCGGCATTGGCACCATCATATGTAGTATTTACAGTAATTATGGGAGGCTCGATTTCCGGATACAAATCAATTGGCAAATAGAGATACGAGTAAACTCCAAATACCATTAACCCGACAAATACCAGCAGAGTGGTAATGGGCTTCTTTACGGAACTTTTTGTTATTTTCATTTTACTATTCCTTCTTACTTATTTTTCCACTCAAACCAACCTCGACTTAAGCCTGGCTGCACATTTTTATTCCTCAACAATCACAGCAGATTCGTCAATTAGACGGGCCTGTCCGGCAACCACCAGTTCTTCGCCAACTTCAACTCCACCGTGGATAGCTATTTTTTCATCACCCAAACGCCCGGTCTCAACGGTACGCCTTTTAGCTATTCCATCCTCAACAACAAAGACATATCTGTCGTCTGTCCCTCTCTGTCTCATAACAGCCACATCGGGAACTGTTATCATTTCCTGTTTTCCGAAATCAATCCCCACCCTTGAAAACATTCCGGGTCTTACAGTAAAATCATCGTTGTACACCTTCACCTCTATTGTAAAAGTTCTGCTGGCACGGTCAATCGTGGGATGAATATTATATACAGTGCCTTCAAATGTATTATCAGGATAAATGTCAAGATTTATCTTTGCGCCCATATTTTTCTCAACACGGGGAAAATATACCTCCGAGATATCAATAAAAACTTTTAACGGGTTAAGCTTTTCGACCGTCAGTATTGCTGTTTTCCCTTCCTCAGTAGTAGGACTTCCGGTAAACATCTCTCCATCGTCAAAAAACCTTCCTGTCACGAACCCGTCAACCGGCGAACGCAGCTGCGTGTTCCTGAGAAGATTCTCATAGTTTGCTTTTATTCTTTCATGCTGATTCTCAACACGGTCGTATTCCTGTTGGGAAACCGAACCCACTTCAAGCAAAGTATCCAGGCGGGCAAGCTCTCTTTCAAGCTCATTTAACTGAACCCTTGTATCATGGAGCTGAGTTTCGTCCATTTGCACAAGCAGCTCTCCCTCAGACACACGATCCCCCTCTTTCACAAAAATCTCGTCAATCCTGCCGGGATTTGCCGGACTGATATGATTCTTGTAAAACGGTTGTATGGTCCCGGTAAACCATGCCACCTCGTCAACTTCAGATTTTGTTACCTCCTCTGTTCTTACCCTGATCGCTTCCTCTTCTTCCACTTCACCGTTCTCTGCCGGTGAACAGGAGGCCAATGCAACCACAGCAAAAAGAATTAGATTAAATAGTAAAGACTCTCTCATTTCTTAAATATTATTTATTTTATTATTCTGTAAGCTCGTATTTTATTTACTTTATTATTCCTGTAACTTTTTTGTATTCGGTCATTTCTGAAAGATATTCAAACATTGCCTGTTTTAAGCTGAGTCTTGCCTCGGTAAGATCAGTCTCGCTGTCTCTGAGCTCCGTAATATTCCCGGTTCCTGATCTGTACCTTGTACGTGCAATTTCGTATCCCCTTTCGGCAAGCTCTACATTCTCTTTTCTGGATTCAACCTCCTCAATAGCTTTTTCCATATTTTTAAGGGAGTTTGTCGCTGCCATACCAAGGTTATCTCTCATATACTCTTTTTGCATCTCTGCCTGTTTCATTGAAACTTTCATTTGCTGCTCCCTGTTTCTATAAGTAAATCCGGTAAATATGGGTATATTAATACTGAAGCCAGCTGACACGGAAGTAACCCAGTTATAATCCATAACATCCAAGTCATCACTCTGGGCCTGTGTCTGTAAATTACCGAATCCACTAACAGTAGGCAGTCTTTGCCTGCGTAACATTTCGTATTGCCTCTCAAGCATCTGCTTCTCAAGATCCATTTGTTGTAACTCACTGCTGGCGGTCACGTCAATATCTTCCTGGGTATCTGCAATAACATGAATATACTCATCTTTATATTCATCCAGTTCGCCATCTAGTTCAATCTCAACTTCATTGCTTACCCCCATAAGTATCTGCAATCTTAGAACAGCCATACGAAAATTATTTTCGGCATCGACAACCGAGGGCTCTAGATTTCTAACTCTCACCTCAGCACTTATCTTATCATATTCAGAAACCACACCCTGCTCATACATGCTTTTCACATTTTCCAGGTTAGTTTTGGCATTTTCATAGCTGGTTTTCATAACCTTTTCTGCTTCCCTGGCAAGCAGGGCTGAAAAAAAAGCATCCATAACATCTGCTGTAAGCTCTTGTCTGTTGCCCCGTGCAGCTTCAACCGCCATCTCAATATCCTTTTCACTGATTTCAATACTTTTGAGCAGGGGTGCCGAATACAAGGGCATTGAAGCACTAAACCCGGCATCATAACTGTGTTTTGATCCGATCTCAATATAATCTCCCATCGGATGGCCTGGCTCGAGAAATATAACAGGTCTTTTTATATTGCCTGTATAACTGGCACTTGCATCCACATGAGGTAAAAACTCCCCTCTGTTTTCACTCAGTGCATACTCTTTTTTCACAATTTCCTGTTCAGCGATCTTCACGGTAGGATTCTCTGAAATTGCAATTTCAATCGCCTCTTCAAGATCAATTGACAATTTATCTTGCTGGGCATAAACCGTTCCGAATATAAGGAACATTAAAAAAGCTGCTATTATGTATTTTTTCGAGATACTTAAGCACATATTTAAATGATTTAATATTATGACTGCAAAAAAAGGTTTTTGCTGAAGGTGAAATCCATTCTTTTTAAAAGAAGTCAGCGGGCAAGATAACAAACCCTGCAGGTTTTCTTAACCTTAATCCCTCTTATTTGGCGGATACCTGTCTTTTCTTTTTATCTTCGACTACCACCTCATCCCCAATATGTTTATCGATCAGGTTTATTCCCTCTGGTGTTGCCAGACCACGGGTAAAAGTCAGCACCATATTCCTGAAAACCTCAGTTAATGAAAATTTTTCCGGCGGGAAAACCTCTTCATCCGACAAAATATTCAGCTGTTCAATAATAATGCAGGCGACTATATCCACATTTATGTCATTGCGGTAAAATCCCTCTTCAATTCCCTTATCCAGCATTATTTTTATGATATTGTAACTGTTTACATTGTAAAGCTCGATTTTTTCTCTCCAGATATTGGGATACAGTCTTCTGAGATCACTGAAAAAAAGAGGATTGACCGCCCGAAGCACTTCTGTTCCCTTAGCCAGAAATGCAATTACTGTCTTAACAATATTATTGCTTTCCCTTAAAATTTTTTCATTTTCTTCACTTTGTTTTTCAATATCATAATCCAGACAACTGCGGATTAACTCATCTTTATTGGTGAAGTATTCATAAATGGTACGCTTGGAGATACCCATACACCTTGCAATATCATCCATTTTTACCTTCTTTATGCCCTCTTTCAAAAAAAGTGCACCCGCAGTTTCAATAATGTTAATTCTCACATCCATTGCTGTTATTTTAAAAGTTGGGTGCAAAAGTAAGTTAAAACTATTTTAATTACAAAAGTTTTCGACAAAAACTTAAGTTAAAAAATCTTAATGGCAATCTGTAAATTAATTAGTTATTACAACCTGGAGTTGTTGGAGTTAAAAAAAGAGGTGTTTTTGTAACATAGTTAAAACACTGCCGTAAACTTGTAAAAATCTATGGATTAATTATACAAAAACCCTTAATGTGTATGTCATGAAATTAAAAAGAGTGCTGATATTTATTGCAATAACTATTTCAATGGGATTACTTATGTCTTCATGTTACTTTAACCGCCCGGTATGTCCTGCATATGCCGAATCAGCTGAATCAGAGCAGATTGAAAATGAGGCCACGTAACACATTAGCGATTAGTTGGTTATATACAATACTCCGCCTGAAACATAAGTTCTGTATTTCTTCAGTGGTCTGCTTGCCGGACTGCGATCCGGTGAACCGCAAGTTACAACAAACCTCGAATTACAGCAGGGGCAAACCGCAAAAAGGTTATCTTCCAATTTAACTATGCAGTTGTGTGAGGGTTCATACGGACATGTACGATCGTAGGCCTTGAAAACGTTATCGGGTTCCCGGTAAATAATAATTCCGTTCAACCCTCCGTTTATTGTGTCAGAGCTCCCTACACCAAGATGAGCAAGGTCGGTATGTATGTCAAGGCGAATGTCGACCTTTACATAAGGAAACCAATCGTCTCCATCATCACATGAAATAAAAAAAACAGGGATTAATAAAAAAAATAAAATATTTATTATTTTTGCTATAAGTGTCAAGATGCCGAAAGTTTAAAAACTGTACTAAATTAAGGCTTTTTAATTACAATGCTTACTTTAGGAACGGTTTTTTTTATTATATTGCTTAAACTTTACCGCTTAAAATATGGAAGGATTAGTTGAGAGTCTTATTTATCTTTTAATTGCCGTTGTAGTGCTTGTTATGAGCATGAAAGGTGGCAAAAAGAAGGAGCCCGCTGTGGAAACAACGGAGGAGTATCCAGCAGGAGATGATGTATATGAGCCTGCCGTAGAAAAGCAGAAGCCTCAAACTGTTAAGCAGCCGGTTACTTCAGCCCCAAAGGGTGAGAAAGAATCGCCCTGGATAAGCGATAAGGAAGCCAAGGATTCAGTATTGGATGCCGAATCAGTACTGAAGGAAGCAAACACTAATCCCATTGCACAAAAGGAAGTGCAGGAGGAAGACTCGAAAGATCACTACGGAGAAAATAAAAAGAAACGGCAAGTATTCGAATTCGATTTAAAAAAAGCTGTTATTTACAATGCCCTGCTTGATCGCCAGGAGTACTGAAACTCTTCATTTTCCCTGATTTTCTTTATATATATAAATCCATTTAACCCAATTTAACTATTATTTTAAGGTCGTAAAAAACAACTGTTAAGCATTTTATTTGCTTTAAGTGACGATTTACTTATTTTTTAAGTAAAAAAAACAATTTTATCTTAATCAGAAGAGGTTACAGTGTGCAAAGCACTTTTTTATTTAAATAACAAAAAAAATAAAAATGAACAAAGTTTCTTATTTAACACAGGAGGGATTGTCAAAGCTGAAGGCTGAACTGGATCATCTGAAAAATGTTGAGCGCCCCTCCATATCCAGAGAGATAAGTGAAGCCAGAGAAAAGGGAGATCTGTCTGAAAACGCTGAATACAATGCTGCAAAGGAAGCTCAGGCCATGCTGGAGTTAAAAATATCAAAGCTTGAGGACAGCATTGCAAATGCAAGAGTTATTGACGAATCTTTGATAGACCTGAACAAAGTTCAGATCTTTAACAGGGTTAAGATCGCCAACAAGAAAAACAATGCCATAATGGAATATGTCATTGTGTCGGAAAGTGAAGCTGACCTGAAAGCAGGCAAACTTTCAGTCACCACCCCCATTGCAAGAGGACTTCTGGGTAAGAAAGTGGGAGATGTGGTTAAAATAAACGTGCCCTCCGGTACCGTTGAAATCGAGATACTTGAAATATCACGATAATCTTAAATATTACAATATGTCAACATTATTTACCAGGATCATCAAAGGGGAGCTTCCCTCCTACAAAATTGCAGAAGATGACAATTATTTTGCATTTTTAGATATATATCCGCTGGCAAAAGGACATACCCTGGTTATCCCCAAAAAAGAGATTGATTATATATTTGATCTTGACGACGAGACCCTGGCCGGAATTAACGTATTTGCCAAGGGTATTGCCAAAGCAATCGAAAAATCAGTTCCCTGCAGGCGTGTGGGAATTGCAGTGCTCGGACTTGAAATTCCTCACGCACACATTCACCTAATACCCATTAATAAACTGGAAGATATAAACTTTGGGCGCCCCAAGCTTAAGCTTTCAGAAAAAGAATTGGATGATATTGCGGGAAAAATCAGGAATAATCTTTAAATATCTGTTCAAAACATTAAGATCAACCCTTTACAATTACATCTTATAAAAGTCACTTTTTCAATCTGTCCCTGTTTTTGTTAACATAATCCTTCCAGGTTTTATAGCCCGCCTTTGTTTCAGAAAAAGGGGAGCGGTAAAAGTGGCACAGGGCCGCTGCAAGTCCATCGGTAGCATCCAGATTGACAGGCAACTCATCCATCTTTAACTGACGTTTTAAAACAGATGCAACTTGTTGCTTGGAGGAATTACCGTACCCTGTTATGGAAAGCTTTATTTTAAGAGGGGCATATTCAAATATGGGTACAGAACGGTACAGGCCGGCAGCCATAGCCACTCCCTGAGCTCTGCCCAGCTTAAGCATTGACTGTACATTCCTGCCGTAAAATGGAGACTCTATAGCAATTTCATCGGGAAGATACTGATCTATAAGCTGCAATGTGCGTTCAAAAATCTTTTTAAGTTTTAGGGGATGATCCTGCAATTTGGCCAGATCTATATATCCGAGGGTTACAACCTCAGGCACACCTGCGGTTTCCCTTATAACTCCGTATCCCATGATAGTTGTACCGGGATCTATCCCCAATATTACTCTTTCATTTTCCAAGCAAACTTCCGTTTTTATTGTTCAACTTACCTGCTCCTAAACAGAAATCATGGATAATTCCTAATGTGCACCGATGATCCTGCGCATCCCCCTCATCTGCAACATTGGTTGATGGTAAAAATCAAGCATCTTGGTAGCGGGAGAGAGGGAAAAAGTTCCTGTCTCTATATAATTCAATGCTTCCCTGAGGCTAAGTTCTTCGGGATCACCAAACATTCTGCTCAGATCATCATCAACGTATCCATCGGCCGGCAATCCGTCAAAATACTCCCCCTCACCGTTGGCATTGACTATCTTAAAGGTAATGGGAACAAAGGCATATTCCCTGTAATACCAGCTGTTCATTCCCATAGGCTTTCCTGAAGTATTGTTCCCTACAACCACTACAGGCAAATAGGGTTTCAACCCGTTAATAACCATCTCACTGGCCGAGGCAGTTGAACGGGTGGAAATAACTACAAGCTCTTCAATATTTAAAGGATAATCGGGGACCTTGAAACTGTCAATAAAATTGCTTTCGCTTTGCTGATCATTGTAGACATATTCTGTAAAAGACTGATCTATAACCGAAGACCCGCCAATGGTCGAAGCTATGTAATTGGCAACATCTGTCTGGCCACCGGAATTATACCTCAAATCCAGTATCAAATTATCAATACCTTCCTCCAGAAAATAGGAAAAAACAGTGTCTGCCTCGTCCCGGGAGGGGCCTGTAAAGCCTTTGTAAACAATGTAGCCGGTTTTCCGCCCCCCATGTTCAAACACCTCCTTATGCAACACGGAATTCATTATTATTTCTTTCTTTTCATCAGTTACATCAACAATATCATTACCGGGGGAAATAAACCTGAAACTATTTGTAATACCTACATCATTGGGTCCCAAAAGTTCATTAATATTTGTGTTTCGCGATATCTGACGGTCATTAATTCTTTCAATTATCCAGCTGCGACGCACCCCAAATTCGAAAAGAGCTGTATTTTCAAATACAAAGGTGACCCTGAGATTATCCTGAGCATCCCACCCGCTGCCAAATCCATGCCCAATAAATTTCGAATCCCTGTAGTAAGACTCAAACTCTTCCCTTGTAGTGACAAAACTCCACGGGTCTTTGCTGTAACGTACCGCTTCCAGAACCCGGTAAGGAGACTGGTAAACGGAGGGATCAATGTCGGGCATCTTGTCATACCAAAAATACCAGTCTTTCATCAGATCGAGAAAAGTAGTGTTGTCAACAACCCTTTGATCATAATCATTATCATTGTCATCTTTCCTGCAGGAAGCAACAAAAAGCAAAGCTCCAACAAGAACAGACAGGGTAAGCTGTCTGAAAAAGGGCAAAAATGAATTTTGCATAACACAAGCTGGATTAATATGATTATTATGTTGACTTGCCTGTTAATGCCAAAATACGATATTTAAAACGTTTTGACTTCAGGATTTGTTCATCATTTATACATATCTTTTTGTGAGTCTTTAGAATCATTATAAACCACCTTTCCGTTTTTCAATCCTTTTCTGCATAAAAATTCCTCCGATTATAAAAAAAAGCCCCAAAAGAGTTGTCATATGTATATATTCATCCAGAATAAGGCTAATAAGCAGCAACGCGAAGAACGGAGTAAGGTAAATCAAATTGCTTACCTTATCGGTCGAACTTGAAAACTGAAGGGCCTTCAGCCAGAAAACAAAAGTGAACCCCATCTCAAAAGCCCCTATATAAACTCCCCCAAAAACACCAAACATGGGGAAAGCCTCGAACCCAGAGACAGCAAACATAAGCAGCGTGGCAAATAAGGTAGCAAAAAAGAAATTCAAAAACAATTTTACAATCTCATTTCTTTGATCCCTTACATTGTATATCCAAAACAAAGCCCATACCAACGAGCTGCCAAGGGCAAGAAAAACACCCAGGGGATCTGAAAACTTCATGTCGAAGGGATCACCTTCGGACGAAATTAAATAAACACCGGCAAAACTGATCAACATTGCCAGCAGACTGTAAGGGGGTACTTTTTGCTTCAAAAGTGGCACTGACAGCAAAACAAGCATTATCGGCCAGGTAAAATTAAGTGGCTGAGCAATTTGAGCAGGCAAAATTGAATATGCTTTCAGTAAAATCACATAATAGAGGAAGGGATTCAAAAACCCCAAAAATGCCGAAAACATAAACTCTCTTTTGGTGGAGGTCAAAACTGCAGATATTTTACCCTGAATTGAGAGTATGCAAAACAGGATCAGGGTACTTGTCAGGGAAGCAAGGAAAACTATTTGTATAAAGCTTACATAATCAAGGGTAAGCTTAAATGCGGACGCGGCAGTCGACCAGAACAATACTGAAAGAATGGCAAAAAAATATGCTTTGCCCTGATTTTTTTGGTGTTTGTTTTTCGTCATCAACGAATCATTGTCCGATCATTTCGAAACCGGTATATGGCAACAGTACTTCCGGAATTTTAATCCCCCCGGAAGTCTGGTTATTTTCAAGCATTGCTGCCACCAGTCTTGGCAGCGCAAGAGCACTTCCGTTCAGAGTGTGAGCCAAAAGTGAATTTTTTTCACCTTCTTCCCTAAATCTGAGCTTTAACCTGTTGGCCTGGAAAGAAGTAAAATTTGAAACCGAGCTTACCTCAAGCCACCTTTCCTGTGCTGAGGAAAAAACCTCAAAATCATATGTTTTTGCAGCTGCAAAGCCCATATCCCCGCCACATAACAACATTATCCGGTAAGGAAGCTCAAGTTTGTTTAAAAGATATTCCACATAAGAGGTCATTTCCTCAAGAGCATCATAAGATCTGTCGGGATGTTGAACCTGAACTATCTCCACCTTGTCAAACTGATGAAGGCGGTTCAATCCTTTTACATCCTTTCCGTAAGAACCCGCTTCTCTGCGAAAACAAGGAGTGTATGCTGATATTTTAATTGGCAGGTCGGAGGAGTTCAAAATGTTGCCCCGGAAAATATTTGTAAGGGGTACTTCGGCTGTAGGGATAAGATACAGATTATCAGATGACACATGATACATCTGCCCTTCCTTGTCGGGCAACTGCCCTGTTGCAAACCCCGACTCCTCATTTACCAGAAGGGGAGGAAAATATTCTGTATAACCCTCTCTGGAAGCCTCATCCAGAAAAAACTCTATCAGTGCACGCTGAAGGCGGGAGCCCTTTCCTTTATATAGAGGAAAACCCGAGCCGGTTATTTTATTTCCAAGGTCAAAATCTATTATATCATATTTTTTAGCCAGATCCCAGTGTGCAAGAGCATTATTCCCAAGCCCCGGGAACTCCCCCCCGCTGCGCACCTCCACATTGTTCTCTTCACCGGTACCCCGGGGAACAGACTCATGCGGCACATTGGGAACTTGCACCAGCAGCTCATTTAATTTCTCCTCAATGTTGTTTAAATCTGCTGTGAGAGATCTTATCTCTTCCTTGATCTTTGCAGTTTGATCTTTAGCGGCATCGGCCTCATCTCTCTTCCCTTGCCTGAAATACTCTCCAATATCCCTGGAAATCCTGTTAAGTGAAGCTTTAAGTTCCTCCACCTTTGTAAGTTGAGCTCTCCTTTCAGAATCAAGCGAAATAATCTGATCAATAATAGCGGCGTCATTAAAATTTCTGACCGAGAGAAGATCTACAACAGCATCCCTGTTTTGGGAAATATATTTAACAGTTAGCATAGGAAAGGGTTATAAAAAAAATTATGTGAATAAAAATAAAAAAATCTCCTGTAATAACACTAAAAATATTTAGCCCTACAGGAGACTTGACTAAAGCCTGAAAAATCTATTCACTCACAGGGTCAACCTGAACCACTGACTTGTCGCCCCTTGTTCTTTTAAACATTACCTTACCGTCAACGAGTGAAAATAGGGTATGATCCTTGCCCATTCCTACATTGAGGCCCGGGTAATGCTTTGTTCCGCGCTGACGTACAATTATATTGCCTGCCTTGACTCTGCCTCCTCCGAATATTTTAACTCCAAGGCGTTTGCTTTCCGAGTCGCGGCCATTTCTCGAACTGCCTGATGCTTTCTTATGTGCCATGGTATCCTGATTTATTTTTTTTAACCTTCCTACTGTATAAACTGCAAAATACAATACAGTATTATGCAACAATCTCCTCTATCTGGATCTGAGTAAGGTATTGACGATGTCCGGTCAACTTCTTGTATCCCTTTCTTCTCTTCTTTTTGAATATTTCAACCTTGTCTCCTTTCAAGTGCTCCAGAATCTTGGCTTTCACCAATGCATCCTTTACAACCGGTTTTCCAACTTTGACCTTACCATTGTTGTCAACCAGCAACACCTTGTCTAAGTCAACCTGTGAGCCTTCCTCGCCTTCAAGACGATGAACGTAAAGCCTGGCATCTTTTTCAACCTTGAACTGCTGTCCTGCTATATCTACTATTGCATACATCTGTTTAGCCGTTACTGTGTTATTAAAGTTTGGGAGTGCAAAAGTAAAAAAGTTTTAACTAATTCCAAACTTTTTTAAGCTCAAAAACCAAAGGGCACCCCCTGGCAGCTCGTTTTTACCTGCAGGCAAACAGTGTAATGGCTAGTTTTGCCAATATTAAGGGGAAAGAGAAAATATCTTATTTAATGTATGAAACTGTTTTCGTTTCTTAAATACATTTATAAATTTACATTTGATTATAAAAAGGTGAATTTGATTTGCCGCTTACGCGGCAGCCTCAATTTTACAATTTTTCCGGAATGCTTAAATAATTACACGGGAACCGGGTATGATCAAAAGTAATTGTTATTTTTGTGTAAACAGAGATATTTAAAAATACCGGTTTTCTATTTATCTTTTTCAGTTATGAGCAAAATAAAGTTGAATGTCCTTGGAATATCATACAGCCAGACTCAGTCTGGAGCATACGCACTTGTTCTGGCAGAAGAAAACGGAGAGCGCAGAATCCCGATCATTATCGGGGGCTTTGAAGCCCAGGCCATAGCCATTCAACTGGAAGGGCTAAAGCCTCCGCGTCCACTTACCCACGATCTGTTTTTGAGTTTCGCCTCAGCTTTTAGCATTTCAATAGTTGAAGTCAATATATACAAGCTTGAAGAGGGTGTTTTTTATTCCAGGCTTATATGCGAGGACGGAGAAAAGCAAGTAACGGTTGACGCCCGTACCAGCGACGCCATAGCTCTGGCCCTCAGGTTTAAATGTTCGGTTTACACAACTGAAGATATTCTTTCAAAATCGGGCATAGTTATAGAGCAGGAAGAAACAAAAGAAGGGGAGTCTTCCGCCAAATCCCAATTTTTTTCTGGCACCTCACAAAAATCGCACAAAGCTGGCGACGAGCTTCGTGATTTTACCATTACCGAGTTAAAAGAAATGCTTCAGGAGGCGGTAAAAAATGAAAATTACGAAAGAGCTTCCGAGATAAGGGACGAAATTAACCGCAGGAAAAAAAAGTAACCTACATTTTAAGCCTTTCTCTTATACGTTTTGCATCCTCTTCAAAGCCAGGCTTCCCAAGCAAAGCAAACATATTCTTCTTGTATGCCTCAACACCCGGCTGATTAAAGGGGTTTACACCAAGCATGCAGCCGCTTATGGCACAGGCTTTTTCAAAAAAATAAATTAGACGCCCCAGATAGTGCTCATCCAAAAAGGGTATTTTAACCTCAATAACCGGCACTTCCCCATCAGAATGTGCAAGGGCGGTGCCGGCCACAGCCATCCTGTTTATGTGGGAAATTCGTTTGCCTGCAAGATAATTCAGATTGTCTGCGTCTTCTTTTTCTGCAGGTATTGAAAGACGCCTTTGGGGTGCTTCAACCGAAATTATGGTCTCAAAGAGGTGTCGTTCCCCTTCCTGGATATACTGGCCCATAGAGTGAAGATCCGCAGTATAATTGACACTTGCCGGGAATATACCTTTATTTTCCTTACCTTCACTTTCTCCGAACAACTGCTTCCACCATTCGGCAAAAAAAGCAAGCTTGGGATGAGAGGCGGCCAAGACTTCAATTTTCTTTCCCGAGAGATATAACATATTGCGATAAGCCGCATACATGACCGAAGGGTTCTCCTTTAAAGAAACGCCTCTGCCGGTAAGCTCCTCCATTTTGGCTGCCCCTCCCATTAACCTGTCAATGTCAACTCCTGCAACAGCAACAGGCAAAAGTCCCACCGCTGTTAAAACAGAAAAGCGTCCCCCCACATCAGGGGGAACCGGGAACAACCTGTAGTTTTCCCTGCGGGCCATTTCACACAAAGCGCCCTTTGAAGGATCGGTTATGGCGACAATTCTTTCTGCCGCCTCGCTGCTGCCATATTTCATCTTCAAGTGGTTCCTTAGTATGCGGAAGGCAACGGCAGGTTCAGTTGTAGTGCCAGATTTGGATATTACAATAATTGCATAAGACTTGTCATTTAATACCTCAACAAGTTCGGAAAGATTATCTTCACTCAAATTATGGCCGGCAAAGACAACAAGGGGGTGCCTCTCATTTTGGATCACTTCCTTAAAACTGTGAGATAGTGATTCTATGACCGCCCTGGCACCCAGATATGATCCACCGACACCGGTTACAACCACCACTTCAGTTTTTTCTTTTAAAAAGGAAGCAGTTTCCCTGATCCTCTCAAACAACTCTTCATCCTTGCGGGAAGGCAGGTTAAGCCATCCAAGAAACTCTCCTCCCCTGACTTTCCCATCATGGAGCATCTTCAGGCAATCCCCCGCCCGGTCAAGCATCTTTTCTGCTTCATCGCCGGCTACAAAAGGGTGAACATATTCAAAATTTATCATCATGCCAGTTCCTCCGTTAAAAGTTTAATCTCAATACCGGGTGAAATGCGCTCATAAAGAATATTGTATACAGCATCGGTTATGGGCATATGCACCTTATATTTGCGGTTTATCTCATTGATGCATTTAACTGCATAATAACCCTCTGCCACCATATTCATCTCAAGTATGGCCGATTTAACCGAGTAACCTTTACCTATCATCATACCGAAAGTGCGGTTACGGCTGAATTGCGAGTATGATGTAACCAGCAGGTCACCAAGGTAAGCCGAGCTGTTTATATTTCTCTCACTTGGATATGTACGGTCCAGGAACCGTTTTATTTCCCTTATTGAATTGGAGATCAGCACAGCCTGAAAATTATCCCCGTATCCCAGTCCATGACATATCCCCGCGGCTATGGCAAAAATATTCTTAAGGACCGAGGAGTATTCCGCACCGTAAATATCATCAACTATAACAGTTTTAATAAAATGAGTTTCCAGATAGCTTGCTATATTACGGGCACTGCTTTTGGTCTTGGAAGCAATTGTTACATAGGAAAGTCTTTCAAGAGCCACTTCTTCGGCATGACAGGGACCTGTAATAGTGCCTATCGAATCAAAACCGACCCCGTAATGCCTGTTGAAAAATTCGGCAATAGTGAGATTGTCTTCCGGTATTATACCTTTTATAGCAGAAATCACAAATTTCCCTTCCAGGTTGATCGAATGGGCAAACAGAAGATCTTTTAAAAAAACCGAAGGGACAGCAAAGAAAAGTATATCAGAATCCCCGATTGTCTTTTCGAGGTTATCATACATTATTATCCTCGACACATCAAAGGTTACCGAGCTCAAATATCTGGGATTGTGATGATACTTGCGCATATAGGAAATCGACCCGGGATTTCTGAAGTACCAGTTAATCTGAGCTGTATTGTAAAGCAGCATTTTGGCAATAGCCGTTGCCCAGCTCCCACTCCCGATTACAGCTATTTTTGGATTATCCGACATAAAAGGTAGTTTTGGAGCTTAGTTTTCAAGCCATTTTTTAACCTCCTCAGGTGAAGGGTTTTGCAGTCCAAGCTTATTTTTTTTGTTATACCCGCAAAGCTCGTTGTGCAATTTGCCGGGTTTGTTATTTTTAAAACTCTCAACCGTAGTGTACCCCATTTTGCGAATCACATCCACCCATTCTTCAGGGATGCCAAGTGCGGTAAACTGGGCGTTATCATCTTCCTTTTCCTTTTTCAGGGGCCTCATCTGCGGAAAGAAGATCACCTCCTGAATAGAAGCGGAATTTGTCATAATCATAACAAGGCGGTCAATCCCAATTCCCAGTCCGGCTGTAGGAGGCATCCCAAATTCAAGGGCTTTGAGAAAATCTTCATCGAGAACCATAGCCTCCTCATCTCCCCGTTCGCCTAGCTTCAGTTGCTGAATAAATCGTTCCCGCTGATCCAGGGGATCGTTCAGCTCTGAGAAAGCATTGCACAACTCCTTTCCGTTAACAATAAGCTCAAAGCGCTCAACAAGTCCGGGCTTACTTCTGTGCTTCCTTGCCAGGGGTGACATTTCCAGCGGATAATCTGTTATAAATGTAGGTTGCACAAGGTATGGCTCACACTTTTTCCCGAAAATTTCATCAATGATCTTTCCTTTTCCCATTGTTTTGTCAACTTCTACACCAAGATCACCGGCCACGGAAAAAAGCTGCTGCTCATCCATCTGGGAAATCTCAAATCCGGTATATTCTTCAATAACCTCATACATTGTATACCTTTTCCAGGGCCGCTTAAAACTTATGACCTTATCATCAACCCTGACTTCGGTTGTTCCCTGAACATCAACTGCAACCTTTTCCAGCATCTCTTCAACAAGATCCATCATCCAGATATAATCCCTGTATGCCACATACAATTCAACCATTGTAAATTCCGGGTTGTGAAAGCGGCTCATTCCCTCATTCCTGAAGTCCTTTGAAAACTCGTAAACCCCTTCGAACCCTCCCACAATTAAACGCTTCAGATATAATTCATTGGCTATGCGAAGATAGAGCCTGGTGTCAAGTTTATTGTGATAGGTTGTAAAAGGCTTTGCCGCTGCCCCGCCATAGAGAGGCTGAAGCACAGGTGTCTCCACTTCAAGGTATTCCCTGGCATCCAGGAAACCTCGGATTGAATTTATAATACCCGTTCTCTTGATAAATACTTCCTTCACATGAGGATTAACTATTAAATCAAGGTACCGCTGACGGTACCTTTGGTCGGGATCGCTGAAGGAGTCATAGACCTTACCTTCCTTTTCCTTGACAACAGGCAGGGGTCTGAGTGATTTGCTCAATAAGACAAGCTCCTTTACATGTATGGAGGTCTCACCCATCTTTGTCACAAAAACAAACCCCCTCACACCTATAATATCCCCTATATCAAGCAATTTTTTAAAAACGGTGTTGTACATAGTTTTGTCCTCGCCTGTGCATATATCGTCACGGCGGACATATATCTGGATACGACCCTTTTCATCCTGAATTTCCGCAAATGATGCATTGCCCATTATCCTGCGTGTCATTATCCTGCCTGCGAGGCTAACATCAGAGAAGTTTTCCTTCTTGGGATTAAAATTTTCAAGAATTTCTGTAGTTGTTGTATTTACCGGGAACGATCCCGCAGGATAGGGATCTATGCCAAGGGCGCGCAATTCATTCAATGCTTCTCTTCTTATGGCTTCCTGTTCACTCAAATGTTTATCTTCCATAGCGCGAATTTTCTGCAAATATAAAATATTATTTGATCTTATGTATAAATCAGATATGGAGTATGCTTAAAGGTTTACAAATGTTCAGAATATTTAACCCGTTAGCTAAAAAAATTTCAAATTTTTAATGTAATTTTATGTTCTGAATTAGGAGGGGCCGTCATGAAAAAAAGAACGAAAAGACAATTGCCGTCGTGGATGAAGATGAAGATGCCCTCCGGCTATAATTACTCGAGGGTAAGAAACCTTGTTGATCACCATGGCCTGCATACAATATGCACCAGCGGCAAATGTCCCAACATGGGTGAATGCTGGGGAAACGGAACGGCAACATTTATGATACTGGGGAATATATGCACCCGGGACTGCAAATTCTGCGGGGTTGAAACAGGCAAGCCACTGGCTCCCGATCCCGGCGAACCGTCCCGCATAGCCCGCTCCGTACAAACACTGGAATTGAAGCACTGTGTGATCACATCGGTTGACAGGGACGATCTGAAAGACGGCGGCGCATACATCTGGGCTGAAACTGTCAGTGCGGTCAAACAGCTCAACCCCGACACAACAGTTGAAGTTCTGATTCCCGACTTTAACGGAAAAGAATCACTTGTAAAAATGGTTATAGATGCTCAACCGGAAGTGATCTCGCACAACCTGGAAACGGTAAGAAGGCTCACTCCCCGGATCAGGAGCCGGGCCGACTACCAAACCAGTCTTAAGGTTATCAGGTTAATCTCACAGGCGGAAGCAGTTTCCAAATCCGGAATAATGCTGGGTATGGGCGAGGAAGAGGAGGAGGTCCTTGAAACAATGGACGATCTGATTGCCGCCGGATGCAAAGTTTTAACCATAGGCCAGTACCTTGCTCCCACCAAAAACCACATACCGGTAAAGCATTTTGTAAAGCCGGAAACATTTGAACTCTACAGGAAAAGAGGACTGGAAAAAGGCTTCCGTTTTGTGGAAAGTTCCCCCCTGGTACGCTCATCCTACCGGGCAGAAAAACATGCGGAACTGGCAAAGGAAAAAAATAATACAAAATATAATGAAAAAAGTAATTTTTCAGGATCTAAAATCAATTGACTATAAAAAAGCATGGGACTATCAGGAAAAACTCTTTAACAATGTAGTAGCAAACAAAAAAGCGGCCGTTAATCCCGGCACAAAAATGGAAGAAGTGCCTGCCGGGTATCTCCTGTTTTGCGAACACCCCCATGTTTACACACTCGGGAAAAGCGGCACGGAAAACAATTTGCTGATAGATCCCGCATTTCTTGATAAGATCAATGCCACATATTACAGGATAAACCGCGGAGGCGACATAACTTACCACGGGCCGGGGCAAATCGTGGGATATCCGATAATTGACCTGGAGCGTTTCGGGCTGCAGGTAAAACAATATATATATCTCCTGGAGGAATCAATAATTGAGACTCTTAAAAAGTTCGGCATATATTCGTCAAGACTTCAGGATTCCACGGGTGTATGGCTTGATCCAGATATTAAGGGTAAATCCAGAAAAATATGCGCCATAGGTGTTCGTGCAAGCAGATATGTAACAATGCACGGATTTGCATTTAACGTTAATACTGACCTTAATTACTTCAATTATATCAATCCATGCGGACTAAATGACAAGGGAGTGACTTCCCTTGAAAAGGAACTGGGAGCAAAGCAGGATATTGAAACGGTTAAAAGGGAGCTTGGAAAACAATTATCTGCACTTTTCGGCTTCAATATGGAAGATGAAAGCAAGTAATATTGAAATAACAACAGCAGATGGAAAAAAAATGGGTAATAAAAGAACAGGGAACGGCTGAGGAAGTCAACAAGCTGGCTTCACAACTCGGTATAGACACCGTTTTGGCCAACCTGCTGGTACAGAGAAATATCAAAACATTCGACCAGGCAAGGTTGTTTTTCAGACCCGATCTGAAAGACCTGCACGACCCGTTTTTGATGAAGGACATGAATAAAGCCACCGAGCGCATACTGTCAGCCTTCAGAAAAAACGAAAAGATACTGGTTTACGGTGACTATGATGTTGACGGAACAACCTCTGTAGCTCTTGTCTACTCCTTCCTGAAAAAATTCTACTCCAACCTTCTTTATTATATACCTAACCGTTACACCGAAGGATACGGAATAAGCTACGAGGGGATCGAATTTGCCGAACAAAACAATGTAGGCCTGATTATTGCACTTGACTGCGGAATAAAGGCGGTTGAAAAGATAGAATACGCCAAGGGTAAAAATTTAGATTTTATTGTCTGCGACCATCACCTGCCTGACGAAAAATTGCCCCCGGCAGTAGCAATACTTGACCCGAAGCAATCCGATTGCCATTACCCCTTTAAACACCTTTCCGGCTGTGGCGTAGGGTTTAAGCTGCTGCAGGGAATTTCACTCAAAAACGGGATCCCCTTTCAAGAGCTTATTCCATTCCTTGACCTTGTAGTGGTCAGTATAGCTTCCGACATAGTTCCCATTACGGGTGAAAACCGTATACTTGCCCATTTCGGATTAAAACAGCTGAATGAAAACCCCTGTTCAGGGTTGAAGTCAATAATTAATATATCGGGTCTTGACAGCAAGGAAATAGCCATAGACGATATAGTCTTCAGAATCGGTCCGCCGATAAATGCAGCAGGCAGAATGAAGTCGGGCAAAAAAGCGGTTGAACTTCTCGTTGCACACAAGGATGACCTGGCGCGTGAGATAGGTGATGCAATAAATATTTTTAACAACGACCGCAAAAACGTTGACAGGCGAATTACTCAGCAAGCCATAAAAATGATGGCATCTGACAATGACTTTTTTAGCCGTAAATCTACCGTTTTATATAATCCAAAATGGCACAAAGGTGTTATCGGTATAGTTGCATCAAGGCTGATTGAAACATATTTCAGGCCTACCGTGGTGCTAACCGAATCAAACGGTTTGGCCACAGGGTCGGCCCGCTCAGTCCCGGGATTTGACCTTTACCGGGTAATGGAAAACTGCAGCGATCTGCTTGAAGATTTCGGAGGGCACACCTATGCTGCAGGAATGACAATGAAAGTGGAAAACGTCCCCTTGTTCAGGGAAAGATTTGAAAATGAAGTATCAAAGACCATCACCCCTGACCAGCTAGTACCGAAAATAGAAGTTGATTCATTTATTTCACTTGACAAAATAACCCCGCAGTTCTTCAAAATACTGCGTCAGTTTCAGCCTTTCGGGCCCGAAAATATGTCTCCGGTATTCATGACTGAAAATGTGGTTGATAACGGCACGATAAAAATTGTGGGGCCAACAAAGGAGCATCTGAAACTTGGCCTGTTTTCAGAAAACAACCCAAGAGTTGTTTTCCCCGCAATAGGTTTCAACCAGGCACACCATTACAACCTCATAAACGCAGGCATGCCCTTCGACCTTTGTTTTACAATTGAGGAAAACAATTTCAGAGGCAAGAAAAACATCCAGCTTAACATAAAAGATATAAAAACACGCGAATATTAAATGATTCAAAACCTGATCCTTATCTGTGCCTTAGCCTGGGAACGCCTGTTGCCATCAATTTCATCCAGACCTGATCCCATTGTAGTTCTCCCGGGCAAAAGTGTGGTAGCATAACGCAGCCACAGGTCAACAGAACCGCTTACCCCATACCGTGCCGTTATATATGTACGGTATCCGCTGTCAAAATAAGCCGGGAAAGAAAAACCGTAAAGCACGTCATTTTCATATGCATAAATGCGTGCATTGTAAGAATCGGTATCAAATAAACCATACCTGAAAGCAAAAGAGAGGGGGCCTGCAGAAGGGTTGTATATAATATCATGATAAATTAAAAAACCTTTTTCGGATGCATTTTGCTCTGTTTTGTACCTTGCAAACTCTATTCTGTTGCGAAACTCAACTGAAGGGGAAATATTATAGGCTATATGGTAACGAATCCTGGTATTGTCGTTTTCCATAAGATACCTTACATTGTTATAGCCCACAGGGGAGTTGACCGGTTTTGACCTGTGTCTCAAACGTGCATACATTTGCACATTTCGGGAAAGAGTATAGTCGGCCTGAACCAGAAAGTCGGTTCCCGCCGAAGGGGCATATGCACCGTAGCGAAGCCACGGGAAAGAATAGTTATCGTAATAGGCGGAGACTTTGATTCCCTGGGGCAAATAAACTTCCGCACCCAGGTAAATCCCCTTTTCATTGACCGGGCTGGTGCTTTCACTAAAGGCGCTGCCGTACCACGCATGGTAATCCCTGTCATAATCCCTGTACAAAACTGCAACATTCAACCCGGGGGAAAGATCCCACAATACACCGGTCAACATTGCCATACCTCTTCCGCCGGCTGCAATCTCCCCGAAAAAACTAATATCATAATAATTGAAACGGTAATTGAACCCAATGTTGATATTCTCCCTGCCTCTGAACACAAACTGGTTGTATTGCCGTAAAGGCCTGTTAAAGGGAGCGGAATAAAAATAATGCAAAGCCGTTACTCCCACCTTGAAATTCTTGTGATTGTAGGTTATATCCCCCCCAAAGATAGTCTCGCCCAGCACATTCTTGTTTTCAACCTGAGAAGGAGTAGCATGAAGGCCGGTATTTGGAAGCGAAGAGACCTCAAGTATATTTCCGGTTGTATCAGCGGCGGAAACTCTGGCATCTATTTTCTTCCGCGAAAAAAAAAGGCTTAAATCGGTATTTGCTGTTACACCGTATGTAGCCCCAACCCCTCTCATAAACATATTCTCGTCGGTGCTTGAATATTTTTGAATGCCGCGGGGATTTTTCGCAATATTCATTGATGCGGCAGATTTTCCGAAAGAAAAGCCGGACCATAAAACCAGTCCCTGCCCAAACTGCATGCGGTAATCCCCCAGGGCAAGCGTTCTTAAACGTCCGGCATCATTGATCTGAAAATGAAAAGAGTGATAATCCATCCCGTAAGGATTGGAGCCGGTGAACATCTCCTCACCCGAGTCTTTTTCAGCGACAAATCCCCAGTATATCCGATTACTCAGGTTATACTGGTATCGGGTATAAAGCTTCAACGGACCGCCCAGATACCGGGAATTGGGATTTTGGGCAAGAACCGAGTCACATATTGACCTGTAACCTTTCTGCTGCTGAAGAATCCCCTGCGCCCTCAGAAAAATCTGATGCCTTCCGTAACGGAGCGATTCCCTCTCAGGCAGCAGCAAATAAGGCTGAGCCTCTTCAGTTGTAACAAAAGGGAGGATCTTTAATATTATATCCCCGGTAAAGCCGTCAACATAGCCAAGTTCGTGGACAGAAGCCATTTTGCCGTACTCGCCTATATAATCCAACAGGTTGGTTATCTGTATATCGTTTAGGATATATAACCTGTGGAGCTGATCCCTTGTGGCGGTGTTAAGGTTTAGGGGATTGTCCGTGAAATAGGTCAGGTCATCGTAAATGCGGGAGTGGTCAAACTCTGTTCCGGCAGCAACAAGCTCTTCCACAACATCCTCCACTGTCATCTGAAAGCATGTAGTCTGACTATTCAGTCCGATAAATCCGGAGAGAAGATAAACAAAAAATATATGAGCAGATTTTCTCATCAAAATTTGTAACTGAGTGAAATATGAGGGGTAAAGCCCAGCACCTGATGATGTGTAAACGCCATATCGGCATTAATTCCCCTGTAAACATAACCCAGTCCGAAAGAATTTTGCACCGGGTCTGACAAAATGCCTGTACGCAAATAAAATGAATCAAAAAAACCTGCCTCCAGTCCGGCCCTGAACACCGCTTTCCTCTCCAGTTCCTTTTCGGCTTCAATAGTTGCAGATATTTTTCCGCCAAACATATATCCCACCCCGAACCTAAAAATTGTGGGAAGAACCTGACGAGACGGGTTGCCGATCTTTTCCCGCGAGGGATTGTAAACATGGGCAGCCACTCTGAAACCTTCTGCCAATTCGGCAATAAATCCTCCTTCAACAGTAAGATTCCTTGCATCGCCGTATTCCTCGGCTATATATATTTGTAAATAATTTAAACGTATACCTGCAGCCACATTTTCACCAAAAAAGCGTCCGAATGCCAGGCCAAAACTATTTTCATTATAGGAGGGAAACCCGAAATAGCTGTAGCTAAACCCTATTGTACCGGGTCTTGCCGGCACTGCCAGAGCAACAGCACGAAGAGCAAATTCGGAAACATTAAATTTATTTTCATAATGGATACCTGCACTAACGGAAGAAACACCTGCCAATCCGGCCTGGTTGTGGTAAACCGACCACAGATCATGAAACGTTACTGCAGCGTTAGCCATTGAAGCGGCTCTGCTCCCGGAAGAGTAGTTGCCGGCGGGGTTTGCACTAAGGCAAAAAGCAAAAAAAAGCAGCAGGGCTGCTCCTTTTCTGAGCGAAAAGAGCCCTGCTGCCAAAAGTTGTACCAAACTGAATTTCATTAACTTAGATTAAGAAAAATAAAACCCCAAAAGGGAAAACCTTTTTATTAATAAACCCGATTCCTTAACCTAAGATAATAATTTTTTTTTAATTAACCTTAAAAGGGAACTTTATTTCTGAAAGTTCTTCGTTGGCTTTCAGAATTTTCCCCTTAAGCTCTTCCTTAAATTTTTCCACTTTGCCATATGTGCTCTCATCTCCGGTCCCGAGTATCTGTGCTGCAAGGATACCCGCATTGCGGGAGCCGTTCAGCGCAACGGTAGCAACCGGAATACCGCCCGGCATTTGAAGTATTGACAAAACTGAATCCCATCCGTCAATTGAGATCGAAGATTTAATAGGCACACCTATGACCGGCAGCGGTGTTACTGCCGCAATAACGCCCGGAAGGTGGGCGGCACCGCCGGCACCTGCAATAACAACCCTGACTCCCCTGTCATAAAGACCCTTTGCAAACTCCATAACCCTGGCAGGGGTACGGTGGGCTGAAAGAGCATTTATCTCAAAAGGTATTTCAAAATCATTAAGTATCTTTGCAGCTTCTTCCATTACAGGCATATCTGATGTACTGCCCATTATAATACTAACTTTTGGCTCCATAGTTTTGAAATAATTTGTTTAGAAAGGTTTTGTTATAGTTTTTTAATAATTTCGCAAGATACAGAAAATCCTTCGATGAGAAAAAATGGAAAAAATTAAAATACACGGTAAGAATTTTTCCGTTTTAATTAAGTCTGAAGAGATAAACAAAGCTATAAAAAGGCTTGCTTCAGAAATAAAAAGTGATTATACAGAAGGAATGCCTCTTTTTATAGGTGTTCTTAATGGTGCATTTATGTTTGCTTCTGATCTGCTCAGGGAAATAAACATGAACTGCAGGGTTTCGTTCATCAAGCTCTCTTCCTACAGCGGAGGTTCTACCACAGGTGAGGTTACCGAGCTGCTGGGGCTGAATGAAGAAATAGCAGGCAAGGATGTTATAGTCCTTGAAGACATTGTTGAAACGGGAACGACACTTGAGAAACTGATTGAAAGGCTAAAGGCAAAGCAGCCGAAAAGTTTAAAAGTGGCTACAATGCTTTTCAAGCCAGAGGCGTTCAAGAAAAAAGTCCATATTGATTACATTGGTTTTAAAATTCCCAACAATTTCATAATAGGTTACGGACTTGATTATGGTGAGCTGGGAAGGAATTACAAAGACCTGTACAGTATGGAAAATTAATTGCTGATATTTATCAGTATAGTAAAAGTTTGATTTTGACTTAAAAAGAAATAAATTTATTTTTTATAATAAAAAAGCTTTTTCAATAATGCTAAATATTGTTCTTTATGGTCCACCCGGCGCGGGAAAAGGAACGCAGTCAGGCAAGATAATTGAGAAATACGGGCTTGTTCACGCATCAACCGGTGATATGCTGCGTGGGGAAATTGCCGCCGGTACACAGCTGGGTAAAGAAGCCAAAAAATATATTGACAAGGGCAAACTTGTCCCCGACGATGCTGTTATTGGAGCACTTGAACATTTCATTCAGGAGAACTTCAACCCGAAAGGCTTTGTTTTCGACGGCTTCCCTCGCAACCTCAACCAGGCAGAATCACTCGATTCAATGCTGGCAGAAAGAGGAACTTCAATAACTGTTATGATCGCCATTGAAGTTGAAGAGCAGGAGCTGATGAAACGCCTGAAAATACGGGGTGAAAGCGAGAGCCGCTCCGACGATGAAAATGCGGTTATTCGAAACCGGCTTAAGCTTTACAGGAAAACTACCGACATCATAAAGAGCTATTACGAAAAAAAGGGAAAGTTCAGATCTGTTGACGGTATAGGTACCGTTGAAGAAATCTTCTCCCGCATCTGCTCGGTAATAAACGAAGCATACAAAATCAAGGCATAAGTCCGCGATTCTGATGGCAGGCTCAAATTTCGTTGACTACGTTAAGATTTTTTGCCGCTCCGGCAAAGGCGGAGCCGGTTCGGTGCATTTGCACCGTGACAAGTTCACGCAAAAAGGGGGACCGGACGGCGGTGACGGCGGCAACGGCGGAAATATTATACTCAAAGGTAACAGTCAGTTGTGGACCCTGATACACCTGAAATATAAAAAGCATGTTTTTGCAGGGGACGGTCAGCCGGGCACTTCCGGAGAAAGAACCGGAGCCGACGGGAAAGACAATATATTGGAAGTACCTCTCGGTACAGTTGTTAAAGAAGCCGAAAGCGGGAAAATACTTTTTGAAATAACCGGGCACGAAGAGAGTAAAGTTCTGGTCAAGGGCGGTCGCGGGGGACAAGGTAATGCAAAGTTCAAGTCCTCTACCATGCAAACCCCACGTTTTGCACAGCCAGGCGAAAAAGCCGAAGAAGGATGGTTCATTATGGAGCTTAAAATCCTCGCCGATGTTGGTCTCGTGGGATTCCCAAATGCAGGCAAATCAACATTGCTTTCGGTTGTCTCTGCCGCCAAGCCAAAAATTGCCGATTACCCTTTTACTACCCTCCAACCGAATCTGGGAATAGTAAAATACCGTGACAGCCGCTCCTTTGTTATGGCAGATATTCCGGGAATAATTGAAGGAGCCCATGAAGGGCGGGGATTGGGCCTGCGCTTTTTGCGCCACATTGAGAGAAACTCCATGCTTTTGTTTATGGTGCCTGCTGACAGCCGCGATATTGCCGGGGAATACCACACTCTGCTCTCAGAGCTGAAAAAATACAATCCTGAGTTGCTTGACAAAAAAAGGCTCCTTGCCATATCAAAATGCGATCTCACAGATAATGAACTGAAAAGGGAAATGGAAAGGGAACTCCCCCCCGTTCCTTATCTTTTCATTTCATCCGTGACCAATGAAGGAATAGTAAAACTGAAAGACACGCTTTGGAAAGAGCTTAATTCATAATCCGGGCACCACTGGTTTCTTTTCATTACATGCGGCTTAGTTTTACAATAACTTAACTTAGAGCCCGAAAAACAGGTAATCATCTGTATAAAGTGTGTTTAATTATCTGTTTAACAGTATTTTATGATTACACTTTAGGATATTAAGTGTTTCAATTCCGATGGACCTCCGGGTAGAGCGGTTTGTTGCCTCCCCGCTCCCCCACAGATCCGGACGAGCGCCGTTAACGCATCCGGTTC
>PWHJ01000103.1 GCA_003554865.1 Bacteroidota bacterium
GAGCGGCTTAAATATAAATGGAAGCATATAATATGCTGACTAATAAACATATAGATGATTTTAATATAAATTAATGCGCTTGAGCAGTAATAACTTAAGTCAAGTGCGAAACTTTAGTAATAATAATTGCAGTTTTTTATTTATTTTACTTATACCACTCCATTTACCGTCAGATCTTTATTTTCAGAAAAACGTTTAAGTTATGGCCAGCGTTTATGCCACCGGTGAAACCGTTTACGACATAATTTTCAGAAATGACCATCCTGTAGCTGCAAAGCCCGGTGGATCAATGCTTAACTCCGCAGTTTCAATGGGAAGGGCGGGGATACCTGTTTCATTTATCGGCCAATGCGGGGATGACAAAACGGGAGATATAATTTGCTCCTTTCTCAAAGACAACAATGTTGACACAAAATTTATGCGCCGTTACAGCGGTCAGTCAACTATAGCACTTGCATTCCTTGATAAGTATAACAATGCAAGCTACTCTTTTTACAAAACATCTGCACCGGGTACGGACTATCCATCTCCGCCTTTTACGGGTGAGGACTTTGTGATTTTTGGCTCCTATTATTCAATCTCGGACGAATCACATGAAAAGATTGCAAAATTGAGTGAAAAGGCCAAAAACGCAGGTTCCCTGCTGATTTACGACCCCAACTTCAGGAAGCCTCATCTTAGCGAGCTGGACAAGCTTGTCTCACGTATAGAAAAAAATATCCGTACATCTGATATTGTAAGGGGGTCGAGCGAAGATTTTCAGCTGATTTTCGGAACAACCAATGCGGCAGATACATGGAATCTCGATGTGTTCAAAAACTGTAAAGCCCTTATTTACACCTCGGCGGAGAAAAACGTGCATCTGTGTACACCCGGTTATATGCATCAATACAGTGTACCCCGGATAAATCCGATAAGCACCATAGGAGCGGGAGATGCTTTCAATGCCGGAATAATCTATGCTATGATCAAAAACAACTTTGTACCAGAGAACTCTAATCCATGCCAATGGAAAAACCTCATCGAAACAGGTATAAATTTTTCCGCAAATGTTTGCCTTTCATACGAAAACTATATTTCCGGGAGCTTTGCACGGAAACTTGCACAAAACCATTAAAACAGGACAATTATTAATTAACCTGTTTCCGGTAATTTAGTCCAATAACACAAATCTTCACCTTTAACCGGCAGTAACCGGGAATTTCTCAGTTATCTGCCATCCATGTCTACAATAAAAACGGGGATTGTAAACATTGCGCTCAACAATCCCCGCTTTTTATTTATTCTATGTTAATCCGGATTAGTAGGATTTCTCATCCGGGTAGTCTTTCTTAAACTCAGTCCAGTAATCCTTTATCGCCGTTTTAATCTCTTTTCGCAGCAGCAGTATACCGATTAGGTTGGGCACGGTCATAAGCGCTATGGTTATATATGAGATTGCCCATATAATTGTGGTATCAGTGAATGATGCAAAGAAGAAGGCCAGTACAAAAAGTATTCGGTAATAGATTATATACCTGGTACCGAACAGATAAGTAATTGAGCGGTCACCGTAATAGGACCATGATATGGCCGTGGAGAAGGCAAACAACATTAATCCTATAGATACTATATACTGGCCGAAACCGCCCAGAAAACTTCTGGTGTATGCTTCAGCGGTCATCGGGGCACTGTGTATAAGCGACTGTCCCCTGAAATTTACCCGGGGGCTGTCCTCATGGAGCCGTCCGTTTTCTATGTAAATCTCCCCTGTAAAAGGTTCATCGTCAAGGCTCACAACAACATCTTCGGCAACGGAGCGGGCATGCAAAATGGTTATCTCATTTTCAGCCTTCTTTGTTATTTCACCGTCAACAACCTCAAGGTTACCGGTATAGCGCGGCAGTTGTGTTTTACCGTCATAAAAATTGAACAGCTTTTCAACATCATCGGGGTTATCCTCATCGTAATACTCGGCCAATATATACTGATCTGCACGGTCGAAATCATTTTCCACCTTGTCTTTCCACACGCCTGAGGAAAGCAGCACAAGCCCTGTCAAGGTACAAATACATATTGTGTCAATGAAAGGCTCAAGAAGTGCAACAATACCCTCGGAAACAGGTTCATGAGCACGCGCTGAAGAGTGCGCGATAGGAGCTGAACCCTGTCCCGCCTCATTTGAGAACAACCCCCTGTTCACACCCCTGTTGAATGCAAAAGCAACGGAAGCTCCCAAAAATCCGCCGGTTGCGGCAGTGCCTGTAAACACATCGGTAAATATTGCAACTATGGAAGGTATGATATTTGTGTAATTGTATGCCAGAACAGTCAGCGCCCCGATAACATAAATAACGGCCATTGTCGGCACAAGCCTTGAGGTAACTTTGGCAATCCGCTTAATCCCGCCTATAATAACAAGTGCAAGCAACACGGACAAGACAGCACCCACAATTATTGGCTCAATACCAAAAGTGGACTCCATTGCACCTGCAATACTGTTTATCTGGGGCATATTACCGGTGCCGAAAGTGGAAATTATAGTGGCAACTGCAAAAAAGGCACCAAGCCATTTACCTGTATTGAGCACTTTTTTGTTAGGCAGAGTAATATTCAGGCGCTTCTTCATGTAAAACATAGGACCTCCGGCAATCCTGCCTTCATTGTCAATTTCCCGGTATTTATGGGAAATTGTAACCTCCGCAAGCTTGGTTGTCATACCAAGCATTCCGGTTACGAGCATCCAGAACAGAGCTGCAGGACCGCCAAGGTGTAGTGCAAGAGCAACACCGGCAATATTACCGGTGCCTACCGTTCCTGAAAGAGCGGTAGCAAGGGCCTGAAAATGCGAGGTGTCCCCCACATCGGTTGCACGGTCGTACTTACCACTTACCA
>PWHJ01000067.1 GCA_003554865.1 Bacteroidota bacterium
TATTGCTCCTATTCCTCCGAATGCCTCGTAGAACTGTTTTCCTTTATCTGTATCAGTCGATACGTATTTTACTTCTGCACCTATCTGTTCCGCTAGTTCTTCGAGTTTTTCAGCTATTTCTTCTTTTTCCGTTATTTCTCTTTCTTCTTCACAGTTTTTACATATTTTCCCTTGGACTTCAAATTCTTTCATGTCCTTTATAACTTTTTTTTCTTTTTCTCCACATCCGGGACATTCTATTCTTGCCTTTACCCATTTCATTTCTTCTGATATCAATAGAGTTTCTACTTTTCCTCTTCTAAGTGCTTTTACAACTTGTTTTAATCCATAGGTTGCTAATTCATTCCCTGTTATTTTCTTCATGAATCTCTCTATATTTCTTCTTTCCTTTTGAACTTCCAGGTCTTTTATTAAATCCTCTGATTTCTCCATAAGTTCTCTTATTCCGGATTCGTCAGCGTATCCTGTGCTCGGTTTTCCAAGTACTTTGTTCCTTATCTTCTTGTTCAGGTATTGGTCTGAATCTATTTTGTCTTTTGCTTGCCCTGGTCCGCCTATTATCACTCCTTTTATTTTATCGTCTTGGAATTCTTTATTTATTATTCCAGCTGCTTTTTTGTAGTGTTCGTGTTTCGCTTCATTTATGATTCTTTCAAATCTTCTTTGACTCCATCCTCCTTTTGTGTGTTTTGATGGAACGTGAGATCCAAAATTCTGTATTATCTCAAGGTGTTTTCCTTTTAATTTGGCTATTGCGGCGTTTTTACTGTCAATTACCACTAAACCATATATTTCTTTTGATTCTACTAATTTTTTCAGTTCTTCAAGTTCAAAAGTGTTGTCACAATTATATATGTTTACTTGTATGGGTTCAGGTGGCACTATTATCTCTTTTTCTATTTTTCCATCTATATGGCCTGCGAATATTGCCACTCCGTTTTCAGGAACTTTTTTAACTCCTTTTAGTGACTGTAGAATTGTTTTTATTGCGGATTGAACGTGTTTTCTAGTTGATTTTGACTTGATATTTGCAGCTTCACTGTATTCTGTTTTTAATCTTGTTACTTCTTGATTGATGTTTTGATCTGGAGGTATGTATAGACTTATTAGTTCAGTTCCTTTTCCTCTCATTTTTCCAAGTTGTTTTACTTTTTCTTTGAGCTTCATTTTTTCCTTTTCATTCATTTTCATCATCTTCTTTTATTGATTTTTAACCGTGTATTGTTTTGTGTATTGCTCTAATTAATTGTTGGATTGTTTTTTAAGATGTTTAAAAGATTTTTTCAAGTTAGTTCTTTTCTACTTATATCTCTTAATCTTTTTCTATACTTCTCGCTTCCTAGACTTCCTTTCAGGTTTTCTATTAGTCTTGTACAAGAGAGATATTTTGGAACTATTTCGTATAATACATCATCTATGTATTTTTTTGCTTCTTCAGGGTATTCCGTTCTAACTATTTTGTATGCTTCTGTTTTCAGTTCAATTATTTTTTCAGTTATGTTGTTCAGCGGAATTGTTGATATTATCATCTGTGCTTCTCTGTATTTTGATTCTTCCCAGGTTTCATGTATCATTAGATCTCCATATATGTAATTCATATTCTCTTCTTTCGCTTCAAGTATTCTCTCAGGATCATTATCTATGATTATTACTTTTTCTCCCTGTTCTTTTAGGAATTTTGATATTCTTGTTCCTTGTACATCGTATCCAGCTATTATGAAGTGGTTTGATATGTCTTCAGGTACTTTTGACTCTACGAATTCTGTTCCAGGTAGGTTTAATATCCATGTATTCTTTACTTTATTATATATGTCCCATACGTGATGACTAGTATATGAACTAGTTATCATGGTTACTATTGCTGCTAGAATTATCGCTTGAAACACAACTGGCTGTATCTGATTTGCTATTCGGGCATGTATTGCTAATATCAATGCAAATTCACTCATTTGATCCAAGTTCATCGCTGTCATTAATGAAGTTCCTTTACTGTAGCCTTTTATCTCCAGTATTAGCATTGTGAATAGTGGTTTTACTATGACTATTATGAATATTAGTCCCAATGAAATCAATATTGTGCTTCTTCCAGGAATAACTATTAATGCTCCCAGTGAAACGAAGAATATCGCTGAGAAGAAATCCTTCAATGACTCGAAGGTTTTGAGTATCTCTCTATCGTAAGGAGATTTAGATAGAGCTATTCCCGCTGCAAATGATCCTATAATGATGGATATTCCAAAGTGTTGGGATGTTGTTGTGAATATTAATAGGACACTAAGTCCTATTAGCATTGATGCTTCTTGTGATCTTTTAACAAATTCTAGGAGGTAAGGAGCTAAAAATCTTGCTGCAAATCCTGCTATGGTTATTATTACACCTATCTGGACGTTTGAAATTATTTGTAATCTTGTTAAAGGATAAGATGCTAGTACCAAGAATATAAATATTGCTATGATGTCTTGAGTTAGGTTTATTGAATTACATAATCTTTTGTAAGCTAATTTAATCTTTTCTCCTTTTATTAACTCCATTCCAATTAAAGATGAACTCAGTGAAGCTGCCACTGAAAGGTACAATGAGTTTAAAGTTCCGAATCCTATTATATAGGAGTATAGGAATGTTAATGAACCTATTATCGTTACTTGTGCTATCGTTTCAGGTGCTGTGCTCTCGATTATCTTCTCGGTTTTTTTCAATCTGAGGCTTATTCCAAATATGAATACGAGGAAAGCTATTCCTATTTCCGCTAATGAAAGTATTCCAGCTTCTTTTACGAAGGGAGATATTATTATTCCTGCTATTAGATAGGCCGGTATTGTCGGATGGTTTAATCTGTTGAATATATATAGAAGTATCGATGCTGCTACAAATATTAATGTGAGGGATATTACTATTTCTATCATTTTCGATCACTTCCTTTTTTCCTCATGAACTTTTACTTCCCCATATTAGAGACTCAGTATCTCTATCTATCTGACTGATGAATTTTGGAAGGTTTTTCAAATAGTTTTCTAAATATCCTTTTATCTTTTCAGCTGTTAGTATGTTTTTTCTTATTATGTAATCTGCTCCCATATCGTAATACTCTTCGCTTTCTTCTGGGCTTTCTGATTCTATGAAAACGATTGATTTTTCCTTGCATTTTCTCAATATTTCCTTGTTAACTTGATCTTCTTTAGCGAAACTGATTATTAAGTCCGCTTCTCTTAATCCCATTTCTCTCTGTATTTCTTCGTGTTTGAAATCTCCAAATATGTATTTGAGGTTTTTTTCTTCAAGTTTTTCAACGTTCTTTATTTTTTTATCAACTACTCCGATTTGTTCGAAGTGTTCTCTTAATGTTGGAATGATTTTATCAGCTGTTTCATTGTATCCAACTATTAGTGCGTGATTTTCGAGTGTCTCCATCTCTACATCTTTTTTATCTTCCGATTCAAATCTTTCAAATATGTGTTTTACTCTTTCGTATATTTTTTCATTGTAGGTTATCAAATAAGTTGATAAGGTCATTGTTATAAGAGCCATTAAGCTGAAGTATCCCAGTAGATCTGCTGGTATATATCCTTGGACTATAGCTATTCCTCCAACTACTAATGAGAATTCGCTTACTTGAGTCATGTTTATGCTTCCCAGGAAACTTGTTCGTGGTGTGAATTTTTCTCTGTCTATTAAATAGAACATTATTAGGAAGTTTCCTATCATCAATACTGCTGAAGTTATCACTGCTTCTTTCCAATATGCGAATAGGCTTTGTGTGGTTAATTGAAGACCTATTGATGCAAAGAATATTACTAAGAAGAAATTAGTTAAAGGTCTCGTTCTCTCTTGAAGTTCTTTATGAAATGGTATTTGTCCCAGTCCTAGTCCCGCTAAGAATGCTCCTACTTCTATTGATACTCCTAGAACGTGTCCCAGTGTTATGAATGCGAATGCCCAGGTTATTCCTATTATGAAGAAAGCATGTTTATTTTCAGCTACTCTTCCAAATAACCCGGAAAGTAGATATTTGGAGGTTATTACTACTAATATTCCTATTAATCCTATCATCAAGAATACTCTAAGTAATGTGTATCCTATTATGCTTGGATCGGTTAGAGTTCCAGTTGAAAATAGTGCTAAGTATATTACTAATATGATGTCTTGTATAATTAGTACTCCTACGTTTATCCTTCCAGGAAGAGTTTTTATCTTGTTTTGATCCGCTAGTACTTTTACTATCACTGGTGTAGCTCCAAATACTGTGCACAGTGCTATTATGGTTGTGTGCATCAGTGGAAATCCCAGCAGATAAGCTACTATAAATGCCAGAGCTGTTTGCATAATTGTTTGAAGTATTGATATTCTGATTATTGGTTTCAGTATTTTTCTTATATCTTTTATCTTCATTTCTAGTCCCAATAAAAATAGTAGAAAACCAAGTCCTAATTTGGAAAATAATTCAATTGAAGCTGTTTCTGTAACTATATTTAAAGCTACCGGTCCCAAAGCTACTCCTGTGAAGATATAAGCTACTAATGGAGGTTGTTTTGTTTTTCTCGCTATTATAACGAAAATTGTAGCGGTCACTATTAGAATAGCGAAGTTCAGAGTTAGCGGTGTTAATCCATCCATCTTTTTCCACTCGTATTTTCTTTGATTTATGTAAGAGTTCAAGGTATATAAAAATAAGTAAGTCATTAACGAGTGAGTATTTTTGAGAAAACTGAGAATTTATTCTAAGGCTCTATTAGTTCTTCCGCTTCTTTCGGTAGTAAAATAGGTTTTTCATAATTTTTCCAATCATCTAGAACTATTCTTGAACATGCATTCACTATAAATGCATCAAAGGGGAGATGATTTATTTTATTAGGAGTTATCTGATTCATTCTAATTATATGAGCTTCTTTTCCTTTCTTTCTTAGTTTTTCTGTTACTTCTTTAGTTACTTTGTTATGAGTTTGTCCTGGATGAGGTGTTTCTATTACTGCGAAAGTTTCGGAGTTTCTAGCTTTATCTTTCCTCATTTCTCTTTCCTTCATCCATTTTCCTTTTTCTATTTTTCTCACTTCGCCGTTGTAAGGGTTTCCTTGAATTACTTTTTTATTCGTTGAATTGGCTATTCCCTGAGGATGAAAATTTCCAGAACCTATGAATATGAATGAATCCACTTTTTCTTGAATATCTGTAGCTGCTATGAAGCAACATCCAAGGACTTGTCCTTCCCTGATGTATTTATCTCCTTTCCTAGTTACCGGTTCATTACCTTCTTCTTTAATTGTTTTTTTCATTTCTTTCAATTTATGTAGATGTTGAGTGGTTGTTGTTAGTCCTATTTTTTCCCCCTCGGTTTCTTTTAAAGCTTTCTTAGTAATTTCTTTAACCTCTTTTTTTGATTCTACAGGCACATATAATACATTTTCAGATGGAACTAATTCCGTGTGGCCAAAGTGCACTATTAAATCATATTTCTCTCTTTCTTTTTCAGGAGGAATACAACACGCTCCATAAACTGCTTCTCCATCCAATAATATTTCCAGATCTTTATTATTCTTCAATTTCTTCATTATCTCTCTAGATCTAGGTTTAAGACCTTCAGGTAACTGTATCAAGATTTTCTTTGGTTTTTTCTTCTTGATTTCTTCTTTCACTTTATCTATATTTAATTCATAATCCATTTTGATCTCTATCCATATTTTTGATTTTCTTATTCATTAATTTTAGAGTAATTGAACTTTTGACGATAGATAAAGCTAAGGATGGGGTCTGGGAGATTTGAATTCGGGAACCATTTCTAATTAGCTTTTCTAAAGCCTTTGAACGGTTTCTCCCGTCTACTGGTGTCCCCTGACACCAATAGGACATCATTGCAAGTAAATTGCTCAGAGCTCCTGGATTGTATCTGGAGCCAGTGGGGATACCGAGCTACCCTAAGACCCCATCTTAGAAATATTAATAACTTGGTTCATTATAAGTTTTCTTTTTTCATATCTTTTTAAACGGACCGGGCGGGATTTGAACCCGCGATCTACAGCTCCCTCCCAAAACTTTAGAAAAGTTTTGATTCAAACACCTTTTTTGATGAAACTTTTTTTAAAAGTTTCTTTTGATGAGTTTTTTCTGAAATTTGTTAGGAGGCTGTTGCCCTATCCTCTAGGCTACCGGTCCTTTTTGTAATTTCATTCAACTTAATTTATTTTTTCAATTGTTTTTAGTTTTTGTTTTTATGGTTGGGTTATTTATTCGTGGAATGAAATAATTTCTCTGGATGATGATGCGAACAACCTATGAGGTTCTCCGTACCGATGATTAGATAACTGGGTTAACTGCCCCAATCTGACATTTTAAAAACTTTGGGGCTTTTTTTAGTCTTTTAATTTATGTTTTAATCCTTGTGTGAAGAAAGGAGATTTTACCCATGCTCCCACTTCTTTTTCTTCATCTTCTCTTGGTGTTAAAAATAGAACTGAATGATCGTCTATTGTCATAAATCTGTGTTTATGATTGTTTTTTTGAATTTCAGCGAACTCTGCTAGTCTTTCTATTTCATCAGTATTATATGTAATTATCTTTATATTTGTTCCTCTGTTTTTAGCTTCTTGAAACTCTTTTCCGTATTCTTTTATGTGTTCCAAAGCATCTTCTGTATCTGTAGCTAAGACTATTTCTTCTCTCGCTTCTTCAAGCAGTTTCCTTATCTTCGAGTTAAGTTTTTCTTTATTTCTTAAGAACCATAGGAAATCATGTGGATTTTGTTTTGTTTTTTCTCTTCTTCCCTTTCTCTCTTTGAGTTTTGTCTGTATTTTATTTTTAACTTCATCCATTTTTTTGATTTCTCTTTCATGTTCTTTTTTCTTTTTTTCCTTTAGATTTCTAATTGCTTCTTCTAATGGGTTTGATTTATATTTAGTGGGTCTTCCTGGCTGTATTGAACACATTCCTTTTTCTTCAAGGGATTCGAGTATATCATAAGTTCTTGGGCGGGGTATATTTGCTTTTTTACTTATTTCTCCTGCTGTAAGGGTATCTTCTTTTAGTAATGCTACAAATGCCTTTGATTCGTATTTATTTAATCCTATTTTTTGAAATTCATCGATTATTTCTTTATCCATATGTATCACTATAAGGGGCTCTTCACTTAAATGATTGGTGAATCGCCATTTTTTTAGCCATTTCAAGAAATTTACTCTATGTGTTTTCTTATTCTCTTTGTTATTATGAAAACCCCAACCTTTAAATATGTTGTTACTAACTAATAGTAACACAAAATGTAATAATGTTTTACTGAGGTGTAAACAAAATGAATACAATTGGAAAATACGGAACAGAAAAAGCGTTCAAACCGGAAAATATGGTGAAAGCCATAACTAATTCGAAGACTATTAAGATCATTTTCTTAGCTATAATTGTAACTAGCGTATTAGCTGCAACAGCAGCTGCATCTTCTTTAGTTATAGATGTTGAAGATCAAGTAAAAGAAGTAACTTCAGGAGGAACAGCACATTTCTTGATCGATGTAACTAATGAAGGAAACGAAACAATAGATGTTTCAGCAGAAGTAATTGGTTCTGAATTGAGTACCAGTTTCTCAGATTTACCGGGCTCGGAATTTTCACTGGGAGCGGGAGAAACGGAAACAATACACTTCTTTGCTTCAACGACTAAAGAAGACAAAGGAACTTACGACGTTCCTTTATACATAAATGGAAGACAAAGGCTACTAGCTGTAAAAGTGATTGAAGGCATAGATTCGCTTGAATTACATGGTGCCTACGAAGAAAACACTGTAGCCCAAGGATCAACTCAAGAACTAAAATTCGTTGCAGAGAACATAGGTGATGAAAGAATAAAGAATATAATTATATCTGGAGATATTTCTACAAGATTAAATCCAGATTATCCCAGCCACTTTTTCCTCAATCCGGGAGAACAAAGAGACACCTCAATAACTATGGAGGTTCCTGATGATTTCCCAACAGGAAGATATATATACGAGATTACAGCTGCTTCAGGAGACAAGGTTGGAGCTACTGAAGAAGTTATTGTAAACGTGGTTGATTCACCTCCTGTAAAAGGAAGATTAAGACTTAGAGACCTAAGATGGAGAGGACTTGTAGAAGATGATGAAACTGTAGGGTATAAAGTGACTTTCGAAATAGAAAACAAGGGACTAATGGACATACAAGATGTAGAATGGGAAATAGAAGGAATGCCAGAGGATTGGAATGTTTCAGGAGCAGATACCTTTGATATAGATGGTGGAGAAATAAAACAGAAAACACTTGAATTCAATACTCAAGGAGATTTCGGAAGAGAAACAGTGAAACTAAGTCTGTTTAAAGATGATGTAGAAATAACTAGTAGAGAAATAGTGTTCAGAGGAGACGAAATAGGAGTAGGAATAGGAGGACTAGTTGTAGGAAGACTAGCGCCAATACAACTAGGAATAGGAGCACTAGTAGGTCTATTAATTGCTTTAGTATTCTACATGAAAAAAACTGAAGGAGTAGGACCAAGAAGAAACAGTGATTATCTCAAAAGACTTGTCGATGAAACCATTGAAAGAGAAATAAAAGAGAAAAAAGAAGGTAAGAAAGATCAAGATAAGAAGAGCTCATCTGAATAGATGTGGCTCTTTCTTTAACTATTTTTTTTAAAAGAAAAATATTTTTAGATTTATAGCCACGATTATCAGGGTTATTATCAGTAGAATTATGAGTATAAAGTCTCTCTTTTTTAACTTTTCCTTTAATTCTTCATTTAGATACTTTAATCTAGCTTTTTCAGCCTCTCTGTAGGTTTTTTCTTTAGCTTCTATCTTTTCTTTGTTTTTTCTATCTCTATCCTTTCCTTTGAATATCTCTTCTTCTTTATCTCTTTCTTCTTTTAGATATTTCTTGAGCTCTTTGTATTTTCTCTCTTCTTTGAAGCTTCCTATATCAGCCATTTTAATCATTTTATTTTTTATTCTACGGGTGTTCCAGGTTTCATTTTTTTATCGGTTTTCAGTAGAGATACTTTTTCATTGTCTACTGCTGCGAGGACCATTGCCTCTGACTTTACTCCCATTATTTTCGCTGGCTCTAGATTTGTTACTACAGCCACTTCTTTATCTTTCAGTTCTTCTTGAGAGTAGTAGTTTTTCAATCCTGCTACTGCTGTTCTTTCTTCTTTCCCTATGTCTATAGTTATTTTGTACAGGTTGTCGGATTTTTCTATTTTCTCAACATTTTTTATTTTACCTGTTTTGATTTCAAGTTCTTTGAATTGATCGAAGGGTATTTTCTTCATTTCTTCCACCTCCTTTTCATTATTTTTTTCTTTGAATTTTTCCTCGTACTTATCAGCTTCCTTTTTTCTTATTTTTTCAAATAATGGTTCATATCCCTTTATCTTATGTCCTGGTTCAAGTCTTTCTTTAGCTTGTTCCAGTTTTTCAGGGTTTATTCCGAGGAATTTCTTAATTTTATCAGCTGTTTCAGGTATGAATGGCTCTAAATATATTGATAGTGCTTTAGTTACTTGTAGTGATGTGTAGGTAACTTCTTTTTGTCTTTCTTTATTTTTCCAGGGTTCTTCATCCGTTATGTATTTGTTTGTTTTTCTCGCTAAATCTATGACCATATCTATTGATTTATTGAACTCCATCTTTTGACCAAGGGTATCCCTGAGCTTTTTCTCTGTTTCATCTATTGCTTTCAGTATCTCTTTATCTCTTTCCATTAAATCAGGTTCAGGTACTTTACTTTCAAAGAACTTCTCCGTAAATGTCAGTGTACGGTGTACAAAATTACCCACCACGTCGTTCAAATCATGGTTTATCATTTTCCTAAATTCCTTCCATGTGAATTCTCTATCTCTTTTTCCAGGGTACATTTTTATCAAAGCATATCTCCAGTAGTCAGAGGGGTATAATTCCATTGCATCATCCAAAAATACTCCAACTTTATTTGATTTGCTGAATTGTCCTCCTCCGTAGTTCAAAAATTCACAGGATTTCACTCTCTCTGGTTCTACGTATCCTTCTCTAGTTCCTTTAAGAATTGCTGGGAAGTAAACTGTGTGAAAGGGAACGTTATCTTTTCCCATGAATTGAATTAACTTTGTATCTTCATCTTTCCACCATTCTTCTATTCCTATTTCTTTTGAAAAACTTATGTATCCTATTGGTGCATCTATCCAAACGTAAAATACTTGTCCTGGTTTGTCAGGAATTTCTATTCCCCATTTAAGATTTCTTGATATATCTTTATCTCTTAATCCTTCTTTCAAAAGATTTTCGGTTATCTTAATGGTTGTTTTTGGCCATTTTTCTCTTTTTCTTTCAAGTAGTTCCTTTATTTCCTCTTCTAATTCGGATAATTTGAAAAATACATGTTCGCTTTTCTTTTTCTTAGGTCTTGATTTGCATGAAGAACAATAATAATCTATTAATTCTTTTGGAGAGTCAAATAGTTTTCCACATTCATCGCACTGATCTCCTTTAGCGCCTTCAGCTCCACATTTTGGACATTTTCCCTTTACGTATCTATCAGGAAGTGATTTTTCACATTTTGGACAGTAGAGTATTTCTATGTCTTTTCTATATATGTATCCGTTTTCTTTGAGTTTATTGTATATCTCGATGGTTTTTTCCGCATGATTCTTGTTATCAGTTCTTGAATAAACGTCGAAATCAAGGTTTAATTCATCAAAGAGTTTCTTAATTTCCTTGTGTTTTTTTTCAACCCATTCACTGGGTTCCACCTTGTGTTTGGTTGCTTCAACTTCTATTGGTGTCCCGTTAGAATCGGTTCCGCACACATATTTACATTCTTTTCCATCTAGTTTTAGAAAACGTGAATAAACATCTGCAGGAAGAACTGAACCTATGATGTTCCCTAAATGAGGTATATTGCTCCCGTAAGGTAAAGCGGATGTAATTAGATACTTGAAAGTAATCACCTTTTTCTCTTTTTATATATCTTTGGTTATTAATTTAAGCGCTATTATTTAATCCTTTTTTAATCACTTAATTCGATTCTTATTTTTACCTCTATCTATTTAATTTTGTAATTCATTAAGAATAAATGGAGAATAATTTGAAGTGATATAATGAAAATAGATATGCATATACATACCGAATACAGTTACGATGGAGTTTCAAAGATAAGAGGAGTATTTGAAAGAGCTGAGAAGAGGGGACTTGATGGAGTAGCAATAACAGATCACTTCGATACAAGAGGATGGAAGGAAGCTGAAGAAATAGCTAAGGAAAAGAACATGTTCTTTATTCCTGGAGAAGAAATAAAGGTTTTAAATGAGAATAAAAAGATAGTGGGTGAGGTATTAGCTTACTTCATTAAAAGAGGAATAGGGAATAAAACGATAGAGGAACTTGAAAGAGAGGTACATTCTCAAGGAGGATTACTATTTTTAGCTCATCCTTTCGCTAAATCAAGACCTTCTCCCAAGAGACCTAAAGAAGTACTTAAATATGTAGATGGTATAGAAACAATAAATGCAAGATCAAGGGTTTGGGAGATAAATAGAAGAGCGTCCAGAATGGCTAAAAAGATGAATTTACCTGTAGTAGGTGGTAGTGATGCTCATATCCCTGAAGAAGTGGGTTACGCTTACACAGAGGTAGATGCTGAGGATTTGAATGAATTTAAAGAGAAACTGAAGAAGGGAGAATCAAAAGCTAGGGGTAAAAAGACAAATTTCTTCTTTCACTACGCTTCACAGTTGAAGGGAAGAGTATGATTGATTAAGAAAAAACTATATAAATTCGAGGAAAGTATTTAAGATAAGTTTAATCACAAGGTGAACACTATTAATGAAAAATCCAGTTTCAAATTACTGATGTTTTTTTTAATCCTTTCTTTATCTATAGGAATAGGTCAATCTTCAAATTTAAGTGTAAATACTCTTGAAGCTACTGGCATAACGTATAATTCAGTGGTTTTAAATGGAGAATTAATAAATATAAGCGGTTCTGAAGAGGTTGATGTATATTTTAGATTTATTGAGAAAGGAGAGCCTTTTGTAGGTCATTGGCCCTCTACAGATAAGTTTTTGATGAATGAAACAGGTAAATTTAATTATGAATTGTCTGAATTAAATTACAATTCTACTTATGAGTTTTTGGCAGTTGCTGAATGTAAGGATAAGTATGTTGAAGGTAAAGTAAAGAATTTTACTACTGAGGATGCTCCGGATCCGAAGATTGAAAGTATTGAAGCGGAAGAAATTGATTATGATTCAGCTATGCTTAAAGGAAATCTGTTTAATGTTAAAGATGAAGAAATAGATGTATTCTTCCGATACAGAGAGATAGGTGAAGATTGGAGTGAAACATCGGCTCAAAGGATTCAGGAAGGAGAATTCACGGAATCAATAGAAGATCTTAATCCAGAAACTGGTTACGAATTCAAAGCAGTTATGAAGTATGAGGAAGAAGAAAAAGGCGACGTTTTGAGTTTTTCAACGTTAGAAGAACCCTCTCCAGAAGTAAAAACTCTTTCTGTAAAAGAATTAACAAGTGAATCAGCTATTTTAGAAGGAAAATTAATTGATATTGGTTTAGAAGATGTTTTAGGCATTAGTTTCCAATACAGAGAAAAGGGAGATTCTGAATGGGTTAATGAAACGGAATTAATGCCGAGAGGATCTGAAGGGATATTTACCAAGGAGGTATTTGGTTTAAAGCCTGAAAATGAATATGAATTCAGAGCACTGGCTAGATGGGAAGATCAAAATACCACAGGAGAAGTTCTTGATTTCTCAACTTTAGAGATGGAAGGTCCATTACCTCAAACCAAGTCACCTGTTAATGTTACCCATGATTCAGCTATTTTAAAATCTGATTTAATTGATTTAAGAAATATAACGGAAGTAGATATCTTCTTCAGATATAGAGAA
>PWHJ01000101.1 GCA_003554865.1 Bacteroidota bacterium
ATTTTATGGTCATAAAATCCAGATTTATCCTTTGCTCCGTAAAAAAAATGGAAACTCAAGATTAAAATTGGCAAATTTTTTGGCTTATATCCCTTAAATCTGAGTTTATGAATTATTCAGGCTAAAAGCTCTCTAACCGGTATTCAAAAGCCCCTGTTTTATTTTTGCAATGCTTTTAAAAACTACAAACGGAAAAATAATAAAAAAAACTCTCATCAGTTCAGTATTAGGGTTGCAAAAAACTATAAGTGAATAGTAAATGGTTATTTATATTTAATGATCTGAACACGAGCGATGGTCTGACCCCCTATTAATCGGACTTTTTTATAGATGGTTATACAAACATATTAATTATGTTGAAAATTCAAAAAAAAAACAAGTAGTTTGTCAAATATAGAGAACTCTTTCAAATTAAAGCTGTTAAGAATGGCCAAACATGTTTTTTTTATCACTCTTTTATTAACTGTATCTAAATTTGCAGTGGGTCAGCAAATGGTCGTTGATGATGCTGATATAACTACTTATCGTTCATTTCAGACTGAAATATGGTATGGAAGTATAGATTCATGGGTGCTGCCGGCTGCAAGTCCTTTTTCTTTTCTGGAAACATCAATCGGTGTTGGTTTTAATTCAAAAGAGTCTTTTGCTCATAACGCCTGGTTGTTCGAGACCAAATATGCCCCGGAATTCTTCAGGGTTGACGAACATGCCGTTTCTTTGGTAACCGGGATAACAACAGACCCCGGATTGACATTCGAATCATTTTATATGTATGCACCCTATACCAGGGAAATACTGGGAAATACCTCACTGCTTCACGTTAATCTCGGATATGAATTAAAAAATAATGATGGATTAGAACATGAGATATTTTATGGCATTCGCTCAGACATTGAACTTAGTGATCGTCTGTACCTGTTGTCTGAAGTGTTTACTTCAAACCTTGACCCTCCTGCATTTCAGGCAGGTGTGAGAATTATACTTTTGGACGAGTTGCTGGAAGCCGATATAACCTGGGGAAGGGGGATGGAAGAAGGTGTCAGGGCACCCGGGTTTAATTTTGGGCTGACTTATACTCCTTCACCTATGTGGTAAGAAAAACAAATAAGCTGTCAGCTTGAGCCGTATTTTTATTCAAGAACAAACCTGAAATTGAACTCTAGGACCTGTCCCTTAAATTCGGTGATGTTAAGGCAAGGCAGTGACATTATAACCCTGCGGCTTTCAGTGATAAGCAATTCCGGCTTTCTTTTCCTTTTTTTCTTTTCCCCCTCTTCTTTGACAATAATTTCATCAATTTCAATGTAATCCGGACCGGGCCTTGTCTCAATCACTTCTTCAATCCTGCCTTTGTCATTTACGCAAGCGTATAATTTAACCTTCCCCGCCAATCCTTCTTCTACAGCCTCCCTGGGGTAAATGATATTTTTCTTAATATACCTTTTCAATTCAGTGACGGTTTCTATTTCGTCGTTGTTGGCATTTTCAACATCCTGGCCAACCTTGGCTTCTCTTACAGAAAGCATAACAACGACAACTGCAAGAAGAGGGATGAAGAAAAATTTTTTCATTCCGTCATCCCTTGCTTTTTTTAGTTTTTGAATCATGGCTGGATGGGTTTTTAAGATAGTTTTCTTGTTTATTGCAGGAAATGTTTAAATATGCAAATAGCTGTAATTCAAAGTCTTCTCTTATATAGAAACCCCAATTTTTGTGCCGTTTTACGTTGAGTTACCGCAAAAGGAACACCTGTAGCAGTTTTTCACCGCAATAAAGGTAAGGTAAAACTTATAGAAATAAAAGTGCGCCGCTTTAAACTTAAGGTTTGAAGTCAAATTTCAGCCCTTCGGCCACTTTTATGGCAAGTTCCCTGTCTGCTTTGTAAAAATGTCCGAGCTGCCTTTCAATGATCTCCTCCCGTTTGTCACATGTTATGCCTTTCATATGAGAGACAATATTGTTTATTGTATTTTTTCTCTCATTCTCATTCATTACGTTGCGGAAAAGATTTCCGGGTTGAGTGAAGTGGTCATCGTCATTTTCATTTCTGTCGTACCAGTCGGCTATGTCAGAATCCAGTTGCATAGGCGGTTCCTTATAGCTTTTGTCAGCTTCAATATTATCGAAACTGTTGGGGAAGTAGTTTGGCTTGTTCCCCCCGTTATCATCAACCCGCATTTGTCCGTCACGCTGATAATTGGCAACTTTGTTAAGCGGCCTGTTTACAGGGATTTGTTCATAGTTTGCTCCAAGCCGGTAACGGTGTGCATCGGGATAAGAGAGTAGCCTCCCCTGCAGCATTTTGTCAAAAGAGTACCCTATGCCGTCTACCACGTGAGCCGGGGCAAAGGCTGACTGCTCAACATCGCGGAAATAGTTTTCAGGAATCTTGTTAAGCTCCAGCTCGCCCACCTCAATTAATGGGTATTCTTTGTGAGGCCATATCTTGGTCAGATCAAAGGGGTTCCATTTGAATTTTTTTGCCTGCTCCTGGGTCATCACCTGAATCTTTAAAGTCCACTTTGGAAAGTCGCCCTTTTCAATGCTGTTTACCAAGTCGCGCTGAGCCCAGTCCGGATCTTTGCCACGCATTTTGTCGGCCTCGGGACCGGTAAAATTTTTTATCCCCTGCTCGGTTTTAACATGGAATTTTACCCATATCCGCTCGTCATTTTTGTTGATCATGCTGAAGGTGTGACTTCCGTATCCGTTCATATTCCTGTAGCTGTGGGGTGTGCCCCTGTCGCTGAAAAGAATCATTACCTGGTGCATTGATTCCGGGTTAAGACTGAAAAAGTCCCAGAACATATCAGGATCTTTCAGGTTGGTTTTTGGACAGCGTTTTTGGGTGTGAATAAAATCACCGAATTTTTTCGGATCCTTTATGAAAAATACCGGGGTATTGTTTCCCACTAGGTCCCAATTGCCATCTTCAGTGTAGAACTTTATGGCAAAGCCGCGGGGATCTCTTTCTGTGTCTGCGCTTCCTTTTTCTCCCCCCACGGTGGAAAATCTCACAAAAACCGGACATTCTTTGCCTATCTTGTTAAAAAGCTTGGCACGGGTGTACTTTGTGATGTTACCGGTTACCCTGAAAGTTCCGAAAGCCCCGGTGCCTTTTGCGTGAACAACTCTTTCGGGTATACGTTCGCGGTTAAAGTGAGCCATTTTTTCGTGCAGCACAAAATCCTGAAGCAATACAGGTCCGCGTGCCCCCACAGTCATACTGTCCTCATTCTTTGAATAGGGTATGCCCGATGCAGTGGTAAGTTTCTTTTTTTTCTCTTCCATTGATTCAAGTTTGAATTATGTATGAAGATTTTCCGGCTTATTTTATTTTGTAATTTTCAAGATTGATATGAGGCCTTATGTTGGGATCTAGCCCCCTGGCCCTCATTGCTTCAATGGCTTCCAGAGTGTTTTCACACTCATCATCCAGTTCGTGATCCTCCATTTCCTCAATATTGGTAATTTCTGTGCTGACTTTACCTGAAAGTTCAATTCTTGAACCTTCGGAATCAGTGTCAAACTCACCTGTAAAATTTCCAAGCATTATCTGAACGGTCAGATCCGAACCGTCCTGCAAGATTCTCATTTTATCGCCGCTGGTGCGACAAACATGTGAAATCATACCTTCAATTTTCACAATTGACCCGTGGTAGTCTAAAGGATTTGTTAAAAGATTGGAAATGGATGTTTCAATAATTGAATTTTCATCCGCATCGGATTCTGCTCCTTTTGGACCGCAGGAAGCAAACAGCAAAATTATTGCCAGCGAACCGACTATTTTCTTTAGCATTGGTTTTGGGAATTAGTTATTATTATTATGTCATAAACAAAAATATAAAATATATTTAATTAACTATCACTGTGGATAAGTTAAATTGGTTTATTAAGATATGTTTAATACAACATAAAATTTATTTTAATTAACTTACTGTCCCCTAAAGATAAAAATATTAGCATTATATGAACATTAACTTGTGGATAACATAATAAAGAAAACAACAGATATTAATTCTGGTCTTAATCTGGAGTTTGTCAACAGTTTTGATCAGCTTGACAAGTATGCTGATTCATGGAACCTGCTCGCCCTGAATGCTCAAAGGCAGCATCCGGTTATGTCACATGCCTGGATTACAGCATATTTAAAAACCATGGTAAAGAAAAACGAATCATGGTTTTGCCTTTTCGCATTTGATAATAAGGAACTTATTGGTGTATTTCCCCTGCTTTATTGTGAATATAGTTTCCTTTTTAATAATTATTTAATCCTTTATACTCCTGATTATCCGCATACAAACTGGATTGATTTTTTGTTTAATGAAAAGTACGGGAAAAGAGTGATGCAGTTGTTTGCTGAATATCTAAATGCAATACGGCCAAAAGTATTAAGATTAAAAATGAGCCAGATTCCATATGATTCGCCTGCAATTGAAGTTCTTCAAAGAGGTATTAAAGGGATAAGTTTCAGTTGTTACCAGTATCAGCACGTATCAATAATTCCTGTAAATGGCAGTTTTATCGATTACAGGAGAAGGCTTCCGAAAAAAATGGTTTCTAACCTCAGAAGGTCTGAGAACTTATTAAAGAAATTTGGTGGTTATAAGGTTACTATAGAGAACGGCAAAGATGTAATGAAAAATCTTGAAAGTTTCGCCACTATTGAAGCATCTGGTTGGAAGGGTCATAATCAAACAAGCATCAAGGATAAATACTGGAATTTTTTTTCAGAATTTACAATTAATATGAGTAAGAAGGGGTGGTTGAAATGGTATTTTCTGGAGGTGGCAAATAAAAGAATAGCTGCATATATGACCATATTTTTCGGTCGTTCAGCATTTATATTAAAAACAGCGTACCATGAAGAATACAAATCTGTATCACCCGGAAGTGTTCTTACATTAAAGATGATTGAGCACATTTTTTCGTCCGGAAATCTCGACGAAATAAATTTTTTTACTGATTATGACTGGCTTTTAAGATGGAATGTGGAGCGCAAACCATATTATAACCTGGTTATCTCTTTTAACAATCCGGGTTCTTTTTTCTTCACCAGGCTGCCAATTATTGTTTATTCCAGATCCCCCTTTATCCGCGGATTAAAGTCGTCTATCGCCCGGTTAAGGTGAAAAAACCCGCGGTATTGCCGCGGGTTAAAAATTAAAGATCACTTAATTTTTAATGGTTTAATTAAGGGCACACCTGAAAATACATTGCCCAGTTGCCTCTTTCGACAAATAGACAACCCTGGCCCCAAGCGGTTTCTTCTCCATATTCACATGCTAAGGGATATTCGATGACAAAATCTTGGTCATCATGAGTAAAGACAATTGCTATAATATCTCCACAACCGGGGAAGTATTCGTTAATATCCCTCACCTGATTAAGGATTTCGTTCACTCTCTCTCTTTTCCATGTCCCAATAACACTTTGGGAAAAAGGATTGGGGTTGGTATTTTCAAGGTATTTTTTAGCATTATCATCAAATGTATCAAATCCGTTATAAATAGTCCATATAGCAATCTGCACATCGCCGTATGTGAAATCACCATTGCCATTTGATGATGTATATACAAAATTCTGATTCAGTATCCAGTTCAATTTCATTAAAAATTCACCCTCATAACCAGGGACATCATCATAAGATGAAAATACATTGGTAACATATGGGGGTTCTAAGCCGGGAACAATTTCTGCATCGGTTTCAATACACCAGCCAGGCCATGATCCGTTCAGAATTCCGGCGTCGCTTATATGAACCTTGAAATAAGAATCGGTATTTTGATTAGGGTGGTCAACTTCAATAGAGGCAGTTTCCGGTAACAGTTTGGCAAAAGCCTCCAGGTCAATTGTACCGTTACTATCACCCAAACCTTTTACCACGGCATGAGCTGCAACATAGTAGCAGTCCGAATCATTATCCAGCTCAATTTCGTATTTGGCAACAGACCGGGAAAGATTTTCTTCCCCATAATCGAAAAGTCCAATCTGTGGGTTGCCGGCAGGGTTAAGGGGAAAGTCGTCTAACGATTTGGCAACATGAAGGTGAGTTTCGCTTAGGTACCAGCCGGGCTCAGTCAGATAAGTAACTGTCATGGTGGAATTTTCTATTTCAACTTTTACGGTGCCAACCTCATGATGCTGGCCGGCTATAAGGGGAGTCTCCCATGCGCCGTTTGTGATCTCAAGAATACAATCCGGATCAGTGGTTGCAATATCACGGCTTTGTCCGCCGGCATTTGCGTGAGGAGGAGGTCCACCACCTCTTTTAAGGTTGTCGTCTTTGTCAAGTAGAAAATCGTCTTTTTCACAGGCTGTAAACAAAAGACCAACCCCGAAAATGATTAAAAAAAGTTTTGTTTTCATATTAATTAGGTTTTAGGTTGTTGATTCCAACATATATTTGATCTAAATAATAATAATCTGTGTAAGTAAAATTAGGTAATAATGATATAGATAAGATACAGTAAGTTGCTACTTTTGACCGATGTATAAATAGTGGTGACTAACTTGTCATATTGATAATCCAATTTTTAAAATGGAAAATGATATCTCGCGAAACGATTGTAAATCCTCAAATAAAAGAGAACTGCCTGCTTTTGTGGCAGGTTTGGTGGTTCTTGCAGTTACGGTGATCATTATAATTTCAGGAGCTCTCTCAAGGGAGAGTTACGAAGATCCCGAACAGTGGCTTAAAATATTGAGCTTGCTGGCTTTAGGCTCTTTAATGGTAAGGCTTTTTGCAGCCAACTGGACTGTAAAAATTGCACGGCGTCAAAACCGGCGGGCGGTTAGATGGTCATGGTTTGCTTTTATCTTCCCGGGTATTGTGTTGACAATAATCGGTCTTTTGAGGAAAAAACCGCTCTCCCTTGATGTTAATGAAAATTATTCACCAAAAAAACAGTCTGCAATATTAAGAGGCAGGGCCAGGGAGCTTTATCTTGGACGAGAATACTCTCTTTGTAACGATTTTACTGAAAAAGCTTTAGAGCTTAATCCCGGGAACAAGAAAGCTCGTGAATTACGTGCATTATCGCTTTATTACCAAAACAATCTGGATGAGGCGGAAAAGGAGTTTGAAAAGCTCAGGGAAGTAAGATACCGGCTTTCAGTTGTATACTATTTTTTGGGCAATATAGCTTATAAGAAAGGTGATTTTGAAAAAGCTTCAGAGTTATGGGAGAATGCAAGGGTAAAGGGTAACGGGTCTGCCAGGTATCAGATAAACCGCTACTGGAACTACAGGGGCAAGTTTCTGCTTTCAAAAGCTGATGTTAAAAGGAAGCTTTATAAACCCTCCGGCCGGGGTGCCGATTTGAAAGCATTCAGTTATATTAAGGGCATAGAGGAGATTGATGAATTTTTAACGCGGGAGGGAGTATCAACCAGAATTACCATAAATGATCTCGGACTGGTAATGAGGTTCAGGAAAATTCCCAAAACCAGGTATGTTGGAATAAATTTTATTGAAATTAAGGAGTTCTCACATAACAATAAAAATAATCAGGTATCTTTTAAGCTGATAGATAATTCACGTGTATTTCTTTATTATAATCCCGATTTGGACAGAAGAAAAGAGATGGAAACATTGAAAAAATATTACTCGGCTGCTACCGGGGAGTAATTTTTTTGCCTGTCAAAAAAATTGGTTGATTGAAAATTTCCGAGAGTTAACGCAAAAGAATTTGCTGGTTGATCCCCATCAGTCTTTCGCTGACAAAATAATATACTTATGAAAATCTGTCAGTTAAAAAAATCCCAGTAGAAAAATTTTCTCGTCACCCGTAAAAAAATGCGCCGGGTAAAAACCCCGGCGCAATCAATTAAAGGCTGATAATCAACTGGTTAAGCGCCTCCAATCTGCATGTCTTTTACGCGTATTGTTGGGACAACAGTTGAACGGCCCATGTCAAGGTCATCTCCCAGCATGTCTATCCCGTATAGAACCTCGTCTGCGTTGCCGGCAATTGTAAGTCCTCTCACAGGGTGCTGAATCCTGCCGTTCTCTATCCAGAAACCTTCGGCACCGCCACTGAAATTTCCGGTTATTGAGCTCAGACCTGAACCTGTTAGGCTGTTTAGCAGCAAACCCCGGTCAGTTGACGCAATGATCTGCTCGGGTGTGTAATTTCCACCCTCGACCATAATATTGTGTGTGCCTAAACCCGGTAAGCGGGTATATCCGCCCCTGGACGCGTTTCCTGTGCTTTCGGTACCTGCTCTTGAGGCTGCATAAGAATTATAGTAAAAGTTTTTAACCACACCGTTTTCTACAAGTGTGCGTCTGGCAGTGGGAACTCCTTCGCCATCGAATGGTGAGCTGCCAAGGGTTCTGGCTCTTGTTCCGTCGTCAACAATGGTTATGAGGTTTGAGCCGAACTGTTCGTTCATAGAATCCCTCAGGAAGCTTCTGCCCTGCTCTACACGAAGTCCGTGCAAAGCACCGGTTATGCCTCCAATCAATCTTGCTGAGACCCTTGAGTCAAAAATTACGCTTCCTCTCTGGGTTCCCACCGGTTGAGGGTCCAGCATCTCCCATGCCCTTTTTGAGGCAGTTTCGGCTATTTCGTCAAGTGGGTCAAGGTCAGCAAAGAAACGCTTGGAGCTTGACTCGCTTCCCGTGCTTCGCTGCTCGCCTTTGTGTGCAACAACACCAACGCTTACCGAACAGGAGCTTGACTTATAACTGTTTGACAATCCGTTGGAGTTGGCAATGAACACTTCTGTTTCTCTTTCACCGAATCCTGAGCCAGAGCTGTCAGTGATCCTTTCATCTTTCATGGCCAGCTCTTCCACTTCCAGTGCCATATTGATCTTTTTGTCCATTTCAACTTTTGCTATCTCCGGATCGAACATCCCTTCTACTTCTGTGAAGCCCATATCACCCGGTAAAAGGTTGTTTTCATCGGGTGATGTGATCTTGGCAAAAGTAATGGCTCTTTCAATAGTGTTTTTTAATGACTTCTCAGATATGTCATTGCAATGGCTGAATCCCAGGCGGTTGTCAACTATTACTCTGAAACCAACTCCAACTGTGTCCGCTTCCTGAATGGTCTCTAGGTCTTTGTTTCTTACGCGGATTGAGAGGTTCCGGCTGTTTTGAAGGTACACTTCGGCTTTGTCGGCGCCGAGACGGAGACATTGGTCTACCAGTTTTTCTGTAAATTCTTTATAGTTCATATTTTTTTCTTTTATTGTTTGACATTAAGCCCGGGTGCCTCCCACGTTAATACCTCTGATCCTAACTGTTGGCTGACCTACAGATACTTCGGCCGTTTGACCACCTTTGCCGCAGTTGCCGGGTCCGAAATCCAGATCAGTACCTACTGCATCTATGTTGGTTACTATATCGATGCAGGATCCGGTAAGTGTAGCCCCTCTAACAGGTGTCGTTTTTTTGCCGTTTTCAATAATATATGCTTCCCGGCAGGTAAAGTTGAATTGTCCAGTTACCGAGTTTACACTTCCACCGCTGAGACTTTGAACATACAATCCGCTTTTGGTTGAAGCTACAATGTCATCAGGGTCGTCTTTGCCCTTTTGAATAAATGTGTTGGTCATTCTCGGGATTGGGATGCTGCGGTACGATTCGCGTCGCCCGTTTCCGGTTCTTTTCATATCCAGCTGTTTGGCACTCAGTATATCGGTCATATACCCTTTTAATACCCCGTTTTCTATCATTACGTTTTTTCGTGCCTGTGTGCCTTCGTCGTCAAAGTTTATGGTGCCCCTCATATTATCTATGGTGCCGTCGTCTACCATGGTGAAGCAGTCGGCGGCCACTTTTTCCCCTAATTTTCCTGTAAATGCTCCGATGCCTCTTGCAATGTTATCAGCTTCAAGCGGATGTCCCACTGCTTCGTGTACCAGAACACCTCCCCAGCCGTTTTCCATTACAACGTCCATGGTGCCGGCAGGAGAATCTTCAGCTTCAAGCATATCCACAGATTCCCTGGCTGCCTTTCTGGCTGAATCTTCAGGCGGGTTTTTCTCAAACATCTCAAAGCCGCTGTGATAACTCACTCTATCGCGTCCCTCGTGACGGTTGTTCCCGTTTTCGCCAAGAGCTGAGACAACAAACATTAAAAGAGGCAGCTCATCGCTCAGATACACTCCTTCACTGTTGGCAATGACCCGACTGCGAACCTGGTCGTAGTAGCTTATACTTGTCATGCTTATTTTGGGATCATAATCCAGGGCCGCCTGGTCGGCTCTTTCCATGATCTCTATCCTCTTGGTATCTGCGATATCTTCAAGAGGCCTTTGTACTGTTACAAAGGATTTTCTTTCGGCTGGTGCAATGTCAACAGGTGTAATTTGATTGTTACTGTTCCTTGCCACGTAAGACGCGACCTCAGCGGCTCTCATAAGGTTTTCTTCAGTTATCTCGTCTGCGTAGGCATAGCCGGTCTTGTCACCGCATATAACCCTTACTCCTGCGCCTTGTCTTATGCCGTATACACCGCTGTTGAAAATTGATTCCTCCATAGATATTTCCCTGGAGATACGGTTTTCAAGGTATACATCAGCAAATTCACCACCCCTTTCCAGGGCTTTTTTAATAACTTTAGAGAGAGTGTCCTTATCCATTTTTATGGCAGGACGTGCTGTTTCCCTGCAGGATACCAGCGAAGAAAGCAAAGTTGGCGTTGCCGCCACCAACAATCCCCCCTTCATACTCATTTCAAGAAACTTTCTGCGGGGAATGTTTCTCAACGGAAATTTTTTCATGTTCATGGATTGGGTGTTTTAACATTTGATATATTGATTCCTGTTTTGGTGTTCTTTAGCTTTTTTGACCCTGCTTGTGATTTTGCGGCAAAAATATATTGTGCCAAAAATGAAGGGTATATAGTGAAAATTTAAATTTATTTCAGAGGGCAGTGCTGAGTATTTTGAATAAGCTGATAAACCTGTTGATATGGTGTGTGAAATAACCACTTTACATAACCATTTTTTAGTGCGGCTAATAAGAAACTGCCACGGTTAATATGGATTAGCCAATAAAAGTAAAAGTTTTTATGAAATTATCATAATTTTTTTGACAAATCCGTGGCATCCCCATAAAGTCACTGCTATTTTAATTTTTTATTGAAAAATCCATTTTGTAGCCGTTGTGTTTTCTTATATTCAAAACCCTTCCATCAGCGAATATCAGGTACTGTCCCTTTATTCCCGACAAAAGTCCCGAAATCTCTGGAGTCTTGTCAAACGAGAGGGAGGTCACCTTTTTAGGAAAATCTTCAACGGGATAGGTAATATGTGTTATTTCATCTTCATCAATAAAATACTCCCTGTGGCTTTCAGGGAATTTCTCCCTGATCCTTTTTTTCTCCTCAAGCAGGTTTGTTTCTGAGGACGAGTTATTTACAAGCATATTTCGCCAGTTGGTTTTGTCTGAAAAATGAGCTTTCAGTTCGACCTCTATTTCGCCTGCAAGAAACCTGTTCGGAGTGCGAGCAATTTTTATGGCATGCGTAGCTCCCTGATCCATCCATCTTACAGGCACCTGTGAGACACGTGTAACCCCAACTTTTACGGCTGTTGTATCTGCTAGATAAACAATATGATCCTTCAGGCAATGTTCTCTTGACCATTGCATGTCGCGGGAAATGCCTTCGTGAGCCCTGCATTTTTCAGGATGAATTATACACTCGGAAGTCTCAGGCGAATGCAACAGGCAGGGATAACAATAACCCTGGGCGTAAGATTTTTTGGTAAGCCTTCCGCATCCTATGCAGTAAATTTTATCGAGAAAGGTCATTTTAATTGTTCTCCCGAGCAATTCATTCATAAAAACCTGCTTCTCCCCAACCGGCAAATAATATTTTACAACCCCGTCATTGACAGTTTGCATTTTTTTTATAGTACCCTTAGCCATAGTAAAAAAATTTAGTGCCCCACTAGCACTGGAGCCATGTAGCTAAAAAGCACAGTAAATATACACCAATTTTCGCGTATAAAGAAGTCTTTGTAATGTTTTATAAAGCATAAAAACGCTGCATGCAGCACAAGAGAAGATGCAAGAAAAATGTTTTAAAAAATTTAATACTATGTTATGCATGGTATTAAAAAAAATATATATCTTTGTAATGAATTATTGTATGTAATGACAGGTATTAATAAATTCAAAGTATGAAACAAGCAGTAAATGTAAATATCGAGGGAAGCCTTTTCGCCATGGATGATGAGGCTTATGTTTTCATGAAAAATTACCTTGACTCGATTGAAAGAAATTTTGCCGGAGTAGAAGGGGCAGGTGAGATCCTCAGTGACATTGAGTCCCGGATTGCCGAGTTGCTTGCGGAGGCCGACCCGAAAAGGGTGAAGGTCGTCTTACCCTCTGATGTGAAAAAAATAAGGGAAATTCTCGGAGAACCTTCTTCTATAGCTGAGATGAAAGAAGGTGATAATTATACTACCCGCGCCAAATCTTCCAGAAGATTGTACCGTGATATGGAAAATCGTGCTCTCGGGGGAGTTTGCAGTGGTATAGCGGCATACCTTTCAGTCGATGTTGTTTGGATAAGGATACTGGTGGTGGTTTTGACCCTGTTCGGGATAGGAACCGGTATTCTGATCTATCTCCTGTTATGGCTTGTTATACCGCCTGCATCAACTATCTCTCAAAAACTGGAGATGAGAGGACAGGAGGTTACAATATCAAGCATTGCGGGATCAGCACGTGAATAGCTTGTTCGGATCTATTAAGGGATTTGGATAAATGTGGATAATTAATTTACTAACTACTAAAGTTTCGCACTAAATTAATATGCTAAAAAACAGCAAAAAAAGATAAAAAAAGCAGCATGGTACTTATGTTAATATACAGAATATTAGTATATTAACAGTGTAATCCAAAACACAA
>PWHJ01000215.1 GCA_003554865.1 Bacteroidota bacterium
AAAGAAAGAGTCAACGAAATGCTCAACAATATTGGGCTTTACGATAGGAGAAACCATATATTAAAAACATTTTCCGGCGGCATGAAACGCAGGATCGAAATTGTGCGGGGGCTTTTGCATTATCCCAGTATTTTAATACTCGATGAGCCCACTACCGGCTTGGATGCCCAGACCCGTTTCTTCCTTTGGAATTACATTGAAAGAGTAAACCGGGATTACAAAGTTACTATTTTTCTCACCAGCCACAACCTGGAAGAAATTGAAAAAGTTTCCCGACATACTGCCATAATCGACAACGGCAAAATCTTGGCTAATGGGACCAATAAGGAAATAATGGATAAAACAGGTGCTGATTCTCTGGAGAAAGCTTTTCTTGAGATTACGGGCTACAGTTTGCGGAATTAATTAAATAAAGTTGATAATAAGTTTATGACAGAAGAGGTGCAAAAATAGAGATGGAAGCAGTATTTATTATGCTTCAAAGGCAGGTCAAGTTATTTTTTCGGTCTAAGCCCCGTATTTTGGGGTCGATTGCTCAACCCACTTTGTTTTTGCTGGCCCTTGGTTTGGGATTCGGGCCAGTTTTCGAGCAAACGGGGCAAGTAGACTATGTGCAATATCTCACCCCGGGGATAGTAGGGATGTCTCTTCTTTTCGGGTCTATGATGAACGGGATGTCGTTAATCTGGGATAAAAAATTTGGCTTCCTCAAAGAAACGCTGGTCGCCCCAGCTTCCCGCATCAGCCTATTAATAGGACGTTGCCTGGGCGGCGCTTTCACCAGTATGTTCCAGGGCATTGTGGTTTTAACTTTAAGCACGTTAATCATGGGCTACAGCTTGGGTCATCCGGGAATAATCCCCTTGTTTATTATTATCATGCTAATGGTAGCAATGCTGTTCTCCTTGCTGGGAACTATAATTGCCTCCCGGGTCGATGACTTTGAAGCTTTCCCTACCGTGATGAACTTTTTAATCATGCCTATGTTTTTCCTTTCCGGAGCCATTTTTCCTATTGCTAACCTGCCTCCCTCTGTAATTGCAGTAACCCAAATAAACCCTATGACTTACGGGGTAAACCTGCTCAGGGATACCATGAACCTGGAATGGAGCACCTCCAATATAACCGATGCTGCTGTTTTATTGGGAATTATAGCTCTGTTGCTAATCATTGGAAGCAGAGTCTTCAAAACAATAGAAACCTAAAAAACAAAAGGGACGTTTATTTTGCCTGCCCTTTACCTGGATGGAGCAAAAAAGGAGGCAACACAACCGTCCCCTTGCATTTCCCTTTGCCTTTAAAGATGAAGGGAATTTAATATATTGGTTGTCAATAATCCTATTGCTTCCCATTCTATATGCTGTCTATAATGAATATATTACCATTATAATTTAAATAAGGTTGGTGTTTTTTATGGCCATGGCGCTTCTAATCCTGGTTATTAATGTCGTTTACATATCCCTTCTCACGGTGCGAACCATGTTTACTTTAAAAGGGAAAAAAGTTCAAGCAGCAATGATTAGCGCTGTAGAAGCTTTCGTGTTTGTGCTGGGCATTGGCCTGGTGCTGGAAAACCTGGAAGAGATTCAAAACCTTATAGCTTACGCCGGTGGTTTTGCTATCGGGGTGCTGGTAGGCACCAAAATTGAGCAAGCCTTAGCCCTCGGATATGTCACGGTGAAAGTTATCAGCAAGGACTGCAATTTTTCTACCCCCAATTTTCTGCGGCAAAAAGGTTTTGGTGTTACTTCCTGGCATGGAGAAGGACGAGGGGGAGCCCGGCAGGTAATGGAGATTCTTACTTCCCGCAAAGACCAGCAAGATCTTTACAACTATATTATGGCCTGCGATCCCGAAGCCTTTGTAATCTCATACGAACCCCAGCACTTCCGGGGTGGTTTTTGGGTTAGCAACCTGCGCCGGTACTGTAAAAAGCACGGCAAATCAAGAGATTTTCCCTTTGATGATCACTTTCCGGAAGTGGATGAGGAAGCCGTGGAAGAAATTCAGAAAGAAGAGGGCATAATTCCCACTGAAGAAGGAATTGAAACTGAACCCGGCACCAATTGCGCATCGGGAAACAACGGGTTTAATGGAAGTAGCAATCTAAATCAATAAGGCAGGAAAAAAAGGCAAGGGGACGGTTTGGAGTGACCCCTTGCCTTTTTTAAATAATATCAGAAAGAATTGCAGGCAAAAGAACCTTCCCTTTGCCTTTGCTTTATCCCCACCAGCCGCGGATTTTCATAACCGATGCTAACCGTTCAAGTGCGTACATGAACGCTGCTTCCCGCATGGAAACATTTTGCTTGTGGTGCTGGCAGTAGTTATATACTGCATGAAAAGCATCGCATACTTTGTCCTCCAGACAGCTTTCGATCTCTTCTTCTTTCCAGTAGTAAGAATAGTTGTTTTGAACCCATTCAAAGTACGACACGATAACACCACCGCTGTTAGCCAGGATATCCGGCACCACCAGCACGTTTTTCTCCTTGAGAACATCATCCCCATCAGGCGTAGTGGGCCCATTGGCACCTTCCACCATGATTTTAGCTTTGACACCCCTGGCAACTTCTGCATCTACCTGGTTTTCCAGTGCCGCCGGCACCAGAATATCGCAGTCAAGGCTGTAAAGTTCCTTTACCGTATCAATGGGGGAACTGTTGGCAAAGCCCTTCACACTGCCGGTTTCCTTTTTATGCTGGGCCAGCTCATCAGGTTCCAAACCCTTTTCGTCATAAGCACCGCCAGAAGAGTCAGTAACTCCAATAACCCTACAGCCCAGGTCAGTAAGAAAACGTGCCGCATAGTAACCCACGTTTCCATAACCCTGAATTGCAACCTTTGCGCCTTCCAGGG
>PWHJ01000184.1 GCA_003554865.1 Bacteroidota bacterium
AGTAGTTATAACGGTTTCCCTTTCTTCCCTGGATAGTTTCATCCCTTATCCCCCCTTGGCCTTTTCGGCCTTTATTTCCCGGTCGGCTTGGGTGATTAGTCTTAGTGCCTTTTTGAGTAATAAGTATGCGGCCCGGGTTTTCGGACGTTCCCGGGATGCCGATATAATCAGGGAATCAATTTCAGCCGATAACCAGGGACAAACTTTCCCTGCCCCGTAAAGGTTTTTTTGTAATTCCCCGATTAATAAATCGACGGGGGAAACCCCAAGGGCGTCGGCTAAATCATATAACCTGTCTACTTTCGGCTGTTTGTCGCCGGCCTCGTAACGGGAAATGATTTGGGAGGAAACCCCTATCATTTCGCCCAGGTCCTGTTGCGTGTATCCTTTCCGGGTTCGTAGGGTTTTAATATCTGGCTTTATTTCCATCTGATATACCTCCTTGGTATGGGTCCGGCTTTCCGTCTTTTAAACCTTTTAGGTTTAGTTATATTATAAGGGAGGTTGTTTCAAAATATAAAGTATTTTTTCCAATAATTGTAAAAAAATAACCCCCGGGGATAGTTCCCGGGGGGAAGGTTCGGACCTTATTTTATTTACACCTACGGACAGCATAAACACCCCTTTAAGCAAAGTTTATAGGTGGGTGTGGGTAAATACCTTAACAAAGGATTTCCCCGGTTAATCTTTATTCTTTGTAGGACGAATAAACAGCCCTTCCGGTTAACGTCGGGTTGTTGGTCGGGACGGGTAAAAATACCTCAAATTCCTTGCTTATAACTACTTCGATTATGGAAGGTTCGACGGTTATTTCCACCCCTTCGGGGAATCCGTTTAATTCGGCCAAGTATTCGGCCCGGCTAAAAGCCGCGTATTCGTCCGGTAGCTCCCCGGCCCCTGCCAAGGCACTTGCCTGGGCCGTCATTTGCAATCGGTTTAATTCTACCGCCGCAAACCCAGCAAAAATAACCAGGGATAGTATCAAAAGCATTATCGGCAAAACCAAAGCAAATTCTACCAGGGCCTGTCCCTTTTCTTCTTTCATATCGGTTCCCCCTTTTAGGGCTTTTATTTTAGGGCCGGTCCTGGTATAATAAGAATAGACCGGCCCTTGGGTTGGGTTGGTTTACCATTTGAAGGGGAAGTCTGGGTGATGGCCGGGCTTCCCTTTACTCTTTTTAATGGCCTGTTCTACTTTCCGGGCCTGTTGTAATTCGTCGTTAATTATTCTTTGTTCCCTTACCTCTTTCCATGCAAGTAGGAATTCCCTAAATTCCTTAACAGTCCCGGCAAATCCGAAAAGCAAATACCTCATGTATTATTCCCTCCCTTCACTTAATAGTAGTTTGAAGCACTCGTTTAAAAGCGGCAAGAAGAAATTGAATTTCCCATTCGTTCATATCTGATTCCTTTTTGCCAAGCCGAACGTCCATCAGCCGGGCCAGCATTCCTTCTACTTCCTGGCGTAGTTGGGCCTTAGTCACTTTTTGCATTTACTTTCCCCCTTTCTCATAGGATAGATTTTCATGTGCGTCATGTATAAGGGCCAATACTATTTCGTTATAATCTATGGTGTGTATGGAATATAGTAATAATTCTAAAAGTATTCCCCCGTCGGGGAAGTTGTCCAGGGCACGTTCTGTTAGTTCGTGTCTTAGGGCCTGTTCTAATAAGGCGGCGTTGTTTAAGGCCCGGGTAGTGTGTAACCAGTATTCTTGCCGGGCCTTATCGTCGTTAATCCAACTAATCAAGACCCACGTGGGATAATTGGCCCATCCGTTATATGGGTTATTCAATCGATTCGCCTCCTTCGTCGTCGTCGTCTTCTACAGATGTTATGCCTTTTCCACAATCGTCAAGTTCTACTTGGACGAAATAGTTATTGGTGTCCCGGTCTTTATCTAATACCACAAACCGGGATTCCCCTTTGATTAAGTGGGATAAAGTGTTTTTCAAATTCGTGAGTTCGTTTTTTACTTTAAAGAATTCCTTTTTGGTAAGGTAGAGTTCTTGAACCACTTCCCGGTAATGGTTGATGAAATCCTTTAGGTCGTTTTCGTATTCCCGGGGCTCAAATCCCAGCACCTTCCTGAACGGGGATTCTTCCGGGGATTCTTCCGGGGCAGGGGCCGGTTCCTTCGGCCCCTTTTCCTTCTTCTTAACTCTATTGGCTTTTTCCCGGTCCGGGTTTTCCGTCCGCCAAACGATGGCAGAAATGGCTGAGGGGCTTCTTCCGTATAATTCCCCAAGTTCCCGGTAGATGGCTGACTTGCTTTTATCCCCGTGTTCCATTAGTTCTAAATAACCTTCGTAGATTTCCTGGGCCTCTTGCCTTTTCTTTTCCTTTTCGTCCATGCTTTTCGGCCTCCTTTTTAGTGATTTGGTTAATTAATTCTTGCGTCCTTTAGGTTAAAGGGTATCCCCCCTTTCCGTTATTTCCGTTATAAAGTCTTACGGGGAAGGATTTGCGTCTTCCCCGTGCCTCTTTAACCATTGAAGTAACGTGGCTGTGGCTACTCCGAACCTTTTGGCCACGAAGGTTTTGCTTGACCCGTTCTTTAATAAAGCTATGATTTCGGGCTTGTGGGGGTCCAGCTTGCTTTTCCCGGGGCCTTTAGGTCGGCCTAATTGTTTGCCTGATGCTTTGGCTTGGGCCAGTCCTTCTTTAGTCCTGGCTGAAATTAAATCCCTTTCTATTTCGGCAAAAAGCCCTAACATTGTCCTCATGACTTTATCCTGCATACCGTCCCCGTTAATCTGGAAGTTTTCTTTTACGGAATAAACTTTGACGTCCTTATCCTTTA
>PWHJ01000199.1 GCA_003554865.1 Bacteroidota bacterium
AATCACGGCTTCCTATGTCTGTGATATTAATGATTGTGGAAAATCTTTATCTTTCCATTAAACTTCAATATGGAGGTGCTAAATAATGCCTTATAAGAATAATAAGAAGAATCCTTATAAACCTTCTCAGGGGGTCTTGTCAGGGACACATACTACGGGAACAAAGAGTACGTTTACCGACCAGAAACAAAGAGCACTAGATGCTTTTGCTGGTGTTAGGCCTAGTAGGCCACCTGATATGTATTTGCCTAAAAAAGAGATTCCTCAAGAAGGACGACCTCTCGATTGGGCAGATACTATAGGTCCAATAAAAGACGCAAGACCCAAGGAAGAAAAACCTATAATGGGTTCTGTTTCTAGGGAAGGTTGGATATCAGGAAGAGCTCAACCCATAGATACTACTAGCGCCTTAGGAGAAAATGATATAGCCTTATTGTCGCAGTACCTGGCTGGAAAAGACGTTTCTAATACGGGTATTCAAAGATTGGAACATTTTTATGGAGACCACGGGGGTTGGGGATCAGATACTTTAAATAGGTTAATAAATGATGTGAGGTCTGGGGGAAAAGACCCCTCAGGAGATTTAGTCATGTGGGACCATGATCAGGAAGTAACTCCTTTTGAAGGGGATGATCCCCCTACATTGCCTTTTGACGAAGATACCGGGTTACCTCATGAAGAGGCTTTGAACCAGTTAATGAACGAGCTTTATGGGATGATGGATATATCACCCGAAGAAATGTTGTCACGTGCAGAAGACCAGGCAGACCTTCAAGTACAACCCTTAATAGACCAAGCGGAACAACAATACTCGGATAGAACCCAAAGAGACCATAATATGGTTGCTACGCGAGGGTTGGGGAGGTCCGGGGTATCCGGTTGGATGGATGCTCAAAGAGAAGGAGACTTTTTGGATACTATGCAAGACATAGAAACCAAGAGGGGTCAACTTACTTCCCAAGAAATGAGTAGGTTGGAGGAAAGGGCATTTGACCAAGGGATGGGCGTATTAGACCAGGTGAAAGATTTGGTAGGAATGGCTATGGAAAACGATCATGCTAACATGGAATTTTGGTTAAAGTATGCTGCTTTAGAGATAGAAGAAATGTTTGGCTGGTTTGACCGGCTTGAACTTAGCACTGGCCAAAGACTTGATTTTTATACGACGTTAGTAGATCTGCTCGGGGAAGACAATATTACGGATGATATGATCAAATGGTTATTCCCTGACGGGGATTTTCCCCCTGAAGGGGAAAAAGAAGAGCCAGAACCAGAACCAGAACCGGAGCCAGAACCAGAACCGGAGCCTGAACCAGAACCAGAGCCTGAACCAGAGCCTGAACCTGAACCAGAACCGGAAGAAGAAGAGGAGGAAACGACTCATACGATGAGGAGGGGGGACACTTTGTGGGGATTGGCAGAAAGACATTATGGAGATGGATCACAATGGCCTAAAATTGCTAGAGCTAATAATATTAGTGACCCCAAGACAATACCAGCGGGAAAAACCATTATTATACCTTAAATAAAGGGGGAGTAAAAATGTCGATAGAACCCATCTTAGAGGAAATTGGTAAAAGAAGAGCTCTCAAGAAGATTAAGCCGGGGACCGACCTCAAGAAAGACCCTTTTAGTAACCTGGTTCCTGAGCATAAAAGGCCTGTGGGAAGACCTCCTATTTCCCGGGCTTCAATGGATGATAAGCTAAAAGATGCTCCGGAAAAGAAAGCTTTGAAGAGCTTGACACGGACCGGAGGAGAACGCATGGATGACGCTCGAGAAGTTGTGGGTCCTGGTCCTCCCCGTCCTTTGGAGAAGGGACAAATCACCCAACGTCGTCGAGAAGAGAAAGAAGGAGCTAGACAGTTTGACGAGACAATGTTACATGAAGCGGAGAGATTAGCCCTAGATAAAGACAAATTTCAGGAGTTAATTCGTCAATATGACTTGGATTACGCTTTCAGGAGAGATGAGTTCAAGGAAGATACCCGTAGGTATGACCAAGATTTTACAGAAGGAGTAAGACAGTTTGATAAAACTCACTCTTTAAATGAAAGAGCGTTAACTCAAAGGGGAAGTACTGGAGGCGGGGGAACAACTATACCCCAATTTGGTTCTACGGAATTAATGCAAGGATCAGGATTAGTTATGGAAGAAGTATTAGAAACAGAACCTATGACCTGGGATGAGTTTAAGTCTGGAAAAGGGGGGTATTATCCTTCCATACTGAGCTCTCTAGAGGATGCTGGTTATAGCCATACTGAAGCGGACAGGTATCTCCAATTAGGGTATAACGACGCCGCAAGAAATATAGCCCATAATCAAACAACTGACGTGTTTTTTGACCCCGTTGGTTTTACAAGGGGAAACCTACAGGGTCCTATGAAGCTCATAGAAGGGTTAAGACAAACCGGAGCTTTATCGGAATCTCAATTACCTAATTTTGTAGGTAATCCCGTTTTTCACCCTAACCAAGAATAAGGAGGTTTAACTAATGACTAGCCCAATATACAAACTCTTAGAAGGTCTTGCTAGAAGAGAAGCAGAAACTGCTCCTCGTACTTTTAACCCTCCCATAAGTTGGGAAGAAGAGACCATGGACCCTTACTTTGCAAATTTCTTAAATGTAGGTAATAGGGCTGCTCACAGCAGGTTCAAAGATGCCGAAGAGAAGAGGTTAAAACAGGCTCAAGCTAAAGCTGACCAAATCCAACGGGCTCAAGAACTCCTAAAGAGAAGACAAGAAGGGTTGTCTAGTGTAAGTAGATACCCCTCAGTAGTAGAAGATTGGAAGAGAAGAGG
>PWHJ01000114.1 GCA_003554865.1 Bacteroidota bacterium
GAATAAAAATAAGAATAAAAATAAGAATCAAAAGGATAAGAGAAACATAAGGAAAAAGATTAGGACCAAGCATAAACACAACGGAGACAAATACGGGAAATAAAAGAATTTTGAAAAATAAAACTGGTCCTAGAATACCTGAAATAAGGATAACAAGCACATTAAATTACAGATGTAAATATTATATTTTGAATTTGTTATTTAAAATCGCTTTACTTTTGACTTTCTTCTATAGTTGATGTCTTTTTCTCCAAGTAACTTTTTGAAGCTTTTTCATCAGGTTTTCTCATATTTATTCATCCTCCATTTCCTTAGAACTCTATTTCCATATTTTATCTTTTCTTTAATAATGATTTTAAAAGAAGATATTTAAATTTATCAATCGTCTCCGGCTTTTTTAAGCCATTTCTTTATTTTTTTCTCTTTCTCTCTTTTCTCAGCTATTCTGAGAGGGCTTTTTCTCGATTTTTTCTCATCCATATATATCGCTTGTTAATAATTTTTGTATTTGAAAGTTTTCAAGGTTTTAATCTTTCAGTATCTCTAGGGAATAGTGTGCTTTCTCTAACATTTCCAAGTTCAAGTATCTTCATGACTATTCTGGTTGGACTTACCGAGTATCCTCCGTGTGGTGGACACCCATACTTAAACATATCTAGATAGAATTTGTATTTTTCAGCTTTCATTCTTTTTTCCTTTATTTGTTCCATTAGTTTTTCGTGTCTGTGTTCTCTTTGTGCTCCGGTTGTTATTTCCAATCCTTTGAATAGTAAGTCAAAACTTTTCGTTATGTTGGGATCATCTTCTTTTTTCATATGGTAGAATGGTCTTTCTTCGTATGGGAATTCCGTTATGAAAACGAATTCATGATTATTTTTTTCCTCCACATGTTTACCTATTTCCTTTTCTTCATTTGAACCAATTTCCTTTACCTCTTCCTTTGATTTTTCGTTTAGTGTTTCCAGAGCTTCATTCCAAGTTACTCTAGGGAATGGTATTTCTGGAACCTTTACTTCCACTCCAAAAGTTCTATCTATTTCTTCTCCGTGTTTTTCTTTCACTTTTTTAAATATGTACTGTAGCCATTTTTCCTCAAATTCCATCACGTCTTCTTCCGAGTCTATGAAGCCTAATTCCACATCGAACATTGTGAATTCAGTGTCATGTCTCGATGTGTGTGATGGGTTAGCTCTGAATACTGGTCCCTGTTCAAATACTTTCTCCATTCCAGATGCAACTGCCATCTGTTTGTATATTTGTGGTGATTGAGCGAGATAAGCTTTTCTATCTTCGAAGTAATCTAATTCAAATAACTCCGCTCCTGTTTCACTTGCTATTGACATAAGTTTAGGTGTGTTTATCTCTATTAATCCTTTTTTGTAGCAGTATTCTTTCATCGCTCTTTCAACTGTATTTAGAACTTTGAATATGAGTAATCTATCCGGATTTCTCAGATCTAGGTATCTCCAGTCCAGCCTCTTTGAAAGTGATGTGTTTACTTTATCGGAAAAGTCTATTGGAAGTGATGATTCTGATTTATTCAGTATCTCTATTTCCTCTGGTTTTATCTCCATTCCTCAGGGTGCTTCTTCATTTAAATCTATTTTACCTGTAGCTGAAATAACTGATTCTTCGGTTAGTTCTTCCACTTTTTTGAATAGTTCTTCTCCAACTTCTTTCTCCTTGATTATTAACTGTATTTTCCCCTTTCTATCCCTCAGTATTAGGAAAATTATTTTACCTAGAGCTCTTTTTGTATCTATCCATCCCGATACCTTTACTTTTTTCCCTGATTCCTCTGGAATTTCACTCGTGTAGGTTCTTTTCATTGGAGCACCATTGTTTCTTTTGATTTATTCACGTTTATCTGTGATTTTTTATAAACTCGAATGTATTTATAAATTCGGAGTTCCACCGGTGATTAGATTTATTCATGAGCAATTGTAATTTTATTGCAAAAGGTTTTTAAAGACTAGGTCTATAAATTAACTGGTGATCAGTATGGGTAAAAAATCAAGTGATATTAAAAAAAGAAAAAGAGAAGCTCAAAAGAAGAGCAATTCAAGAATTAGTACAAGAAAAATAACTGAAGAAGAAGAGAAAATTTCAAAGAAATACATGAAAGATCAGGGAAAATACCTTGAAAACTTAATGAAGAAGAATAAAGGAAAAAATAAGTTATTATCCGGAGGAATAACTGGTGTTACTAAAAAAAATGTCAAAGAGTACGGTAAATTCCTTAATAATCTTAATAAAAAGATTGAAAGTAATTTAGAAAAAGGAAAATCAGCAAGAGAAGTAATGGAGATGGAAGAAAGAGCAAAGGAAGAATGGTGGGAAAAACATCAACAGAAAAGAGCTGAAAATATGAATAAAAAAATAGCTAGAGGAATAGAGAAAAGAGAAGAAAAAGAGAAAAAAGGCCTTTTCGGAAGATTATTTGGCTAATCTTCCAGTGATTCTTTTTTATTTTTCTTTTTTCCAGATTTCTTGATATTGTCCACTACATTTATAAATAAAAACTTATTTTATTTAACCGGTGATTTAAGATGGTTGGAAAAAAAAAGTATATTCATAATTTTAGTTATTTTATTCGCTCTTCCAATAGCAGTTACTGCTGAATCAAATGAATGGGTTTTAATAAAAGAAATAGAAATTGACTTTGAAAATGCTCCTACTGGATGGGATGAAGCTGCTATTGATATTTCAAATGATGGTGATAACATAGGGGTCATTTATGGTGATAATTATTCTATATATGAAACTTCTAATTATGGTTTAGTTCTTTCAGAATCTGAAA
>PWHJ01000072.1 GCA_003554865.1 Bacteroidota bacterium
GGTCACTTTTAAAGAAATGCTGAATCAATGGACAACCCAGACCCTCACGATGGTTTATAAAGACAGTGCGATCGATGAACAGGAACTGGCCCGCTATAAACATTTAAGAGATGTCCATTTAATATACCATTTATTAAAACATGGCGATGGATATTACATTGACCAGGTTTTGGGTGTATACCGTGTGCATTCAGGGGGCATATTCAGTGCCAAACCGTACATTGAACAACTGAGAAAGCATTGTGCCCTTTACAAGGAACTTTTTGAGCTGAACAACGATGAATTTTCCAGAAAAATGTACCTGAAAGTCACTTTACTCCTCTTACAGGAAAACATCAGGATGATTCCCCGCAGAAGCTCACCAAGGGAGAATCTTCATTTGATAAATGCATTTCTTTCAAACTTTCATCCAGGTAAAGACATTCCATTTATTGTCAATGGCATCCTGAAAAAAATTCGCTCTCAAAACAATAAAAAGGATTGAACATGCCCCTTGTATCCTGTTTAATGAATGTATATAACGGTGAGAAGTATATCCGGGAAGCCGTTGATAGTATATTAAACCAAACATTCAGCGATTTTGAGTTTATCATAATTGATGATGGCTCAACAGACCAAACATTGCAAATTCTTCAATCTTATAATGACAGCCGTATTAAAGTTTTTAAGAACGGGAAGAATCTGGGGATTTCTGAGTCCAGGAACAGGGGCCTGAAAAAAGTAAGCGGCAAGTATATTGCCCCCCTGGATGCTGATGATATAAGCCTGCCTCATCGTTTCATGACGCAGCTGAATTATATGGAAAACCATCCTGAAATTGATGTTTGTGGAAGCGCAGCCGAGGTTTTCGGAAACACCTCAAGGATTACGGAACCATTGCCCACCCATGATGAAATTCTTGCAGGATTCCTGGAAAGCTGCAGATTGCTCTACTCAAGTACTTTTATCAGAAGACAGACTGTTTTAGATTTGAATGTGAGTTTTGATACCGGGTTCATTTTTTCTGAAGATTATGATTTTTGGGTCAGACTTGGATTGCAAGGTGCAAAATTTGTAAATCTGAAAGAGGTATTGGTAAAATATCGCTGGCATGATTCTAACGTGAGCGTGCGTCACCATGAACAACAAAAACTTGATGCGATCAGGGCACGGAAACATATACTTAACAGGTTGAATATTAACACCCAAAATAAGGAAGCCATGCACAATTCCTTGCAGTCCGGAGCCACTGCTGACGAAGCAATGATGAAAGATATTGGGGACTGGATTTCAGAATTACTGAAAGCCAATAAGCAAGCAGGTTTGTTTCCTGATGAGGTACTTGAAAAAGAAATTGCCAGAATGTGGTTCAGGGTCCTTTCCAATTCCTGTAAAAATGGAACCGGTGTCTGGAATGAATATCATCGTCATCCTGTTTCACTTTATTTCCCCATGGGCCCGATTACAAAATTAAAATTCTATGCCAAGTGCCTGTTAAAGGTTAATTCGAAAAAGGAGCTGGTGGAAAGGATTCAAACTCGCTAGGGCTTAATGCCGATCTTTGCCGGGCAAAAAAAGCATGACTTCTTTTAAAGAACGCATCAAACAATCATATAACTGCCGGCGGATATTGTCTGCCTTTATTTACCCGGTAATCTGGTTTTTGCTCAAAGCCGAATGGTTGCTGCAAAAAATATCCGGATTTTTTATCAATAAAACCATCACGGTGTTTGAAGGCCAAAAAAGCCTGGAGCCAAAGGTTGACAGACTGACGGCCAAGCACTTGACGCCCTGCCGCCTGACCGATTATTTGCATCAAAGAATCCGAAAACGCGACATAAACCTCCAGGCTTCCTTTGCTTCAGCTGTTTTCCTCAGAACCAATTATTCATTCGGGCTGGAGCTTCCTGAGATGAAGCTCAATGAAAAACCCGCAGGGAAAAAGTTTGCCGTGGCCCTGGGGCTTTGCACACCCGAAACATTCCTTGAGGATATTCCCTTCAGCAAGGTTGAGCTCATTGCCGGCAGCGTCATCAAACCCGTGGACGAGTACTCCGTCAGGGGGGTTTTTGTGGTGAAAAGTGAATATGACATCCTGGAATTGGCCACGGGACGTAGCTTTAATGGAAGGGAGCAGCTGGATGCACACATTGCTGCCCTGTTAAAGAACGGTTTTTTCCGGAAGGATAAATGGATGGTGGAGCAACTTATTGCCGGCAAGGATGGAGGAATTCCGCTGGATGTCAAATTCAATGTGTTTTACGGCAAAGTGGGCTGGATCGAGGTTATTGACAGGTATCCGGATGAAAAATTCCATATAATTGATGGGAGTGGCAACCGGATTCTCAGCGAAGTAAACAAAAGTGCTGAGCAGTTTGTCAGTGAAGGTGTAACGAAAGAAGAAATGGCCCTCGCCGAACAGGTCAGCCTGCAGATTCCGGCACCCTACATCCGAATTGATTTCCTGAGGGCTCCGGATGGGTTATGCTTTTGTGAATTTACCCCAAGAACAGGTGCCCTTGGTTTTCACAACCGGAAACGGGATCATAAATACGGAAAAATGTTCCATGATGCCGAAGCCCGGCTGGCGGCTGACCTGATTGCAGGGAAGCCGTTTAATGTTTTCAACGAAACAACAACTTAAAGAAATACCATTTTGATACCGAAAGAATTCCGTAAGCTCCGTGGGCTGTTTTCCCGATCGGAGAAGTTTAAGATCATTGTACTTTTTGTGATGATGGTACTGGCGGCCCTGCTGGAGGTAGCCGGCATCGGGATGGTGCCGGCATTCGTGTCGATTGTGGCCAAC
>PWHJ01000104.1 GCA_003554865.1 Bacteroidota bacterium
AGGTGGGGCTACAGCAACCCTCGGAACTAATCTCGCGGCACTGGCGGCAGCCGGTGGTCCGCTTATGCTGGTGGTCGCGGCAGCGGGGCTGGTAGCATATGCTATTTACACGATGGTGCAGGATTCGAAGCAGGAGGTTACTTATTTAGCTGATACGGTGGCTGCGGAAATCGGGCAGATGGTTGACAATATAGCTTTAGAGCAGGCGAAATTATTAGTGAACCAGAAGGAGCGCCACGTTGCAGAGATTGAAGCTGAAATGGAGCATGTTCAGGAGTTGGTGGAGCAACAGGAACATAGGAATAACATGCTTGAAATTTTGGAGGCTGAACTTTCAGCGGCGAAGGCTGGCGAACAGGAAGCACGCCACGTTGCAGAGATTGAAGCTGAAATTGGGCAGTTGGAAGCCCTGATAGAACAGGATCAGGCTAAAATCAATCGGCTTACCGAACTCGAACAGGAATTGGAAACCGCTAAGCTCGCGGCTCAACGGGCGCGGCATGCTCAAGAGATGTTGGCTGAACAACAATTTGGTGACGAGTTGGCTTCGGCAAGCAGTGAAAATCACGAAAAGGTACTCGCCGCGTTTGATGAATTTGTGGAACAACACGAAACGGCGCGGGATGAAGCGATGGAAGCTGAAATTGGGCAGCTTGTCCAGCTATATGCTGACCGTGAACACATGACCGAGGAAGCGTTTAATGTCCGGCTACAACATATTAAGGATAAGTATGCTGAGGAAGAAATGGCTTTCAGGACCGAACATGTTCCTTCGTTCTTGGCAGCACATGAAGAAATGCTACTGGAGTTAGGGCTTCGTTATGAGGCCGGACTGGGTAAGTTGGTGGAAATCGGTGATCGCGAAGCTCAAGCGTTAAAAGTAATTATGGGCAAGGGCGGGGAAGATATGATTGATGCCCTGCTGGCGGCTATAGATGCCGGCGAAATACCGGTGGCAGGAGCGATTGAAGCGTTAGCAGCTAATATTGACGGCGGGATGGAGGAAATTCGCGATATAGCGAATGACCACGGCTATCATAGTATCACAGCTCTTATGGATGGGATTGCTAAGGGCGAACCTGATGCGATAGAGGCGGCTTACGCTGTTGGAGAAGGTATTGGGGATAGCTACGGTGCGGGCATTGATCAGTCAGCACCTAAGGCGGAACAAGCTTCAATAGGATTGGTGCAAGGGGTAATAAGAGGGGCTAAAAATGAGTTACAAATGAGATCCCCTTCGCAGGTGTTCTTCGCTATTGGCAGGAGCGTTGCCGACAGTATGCAACGGGGAATTTTAGACCGGGCGGCAGCGCTGGCTCGAGCAGCGGTTGATGTCGTTAGAAGGGCAATTCAAGCGGCAAGGGCGGCGCTGGGTATGAGTTCACCTTCGAAGGTCGGCTTAAACATTGGAGTTAATTTTATCGGGAGTATAGAAGAAGGAGTGGAGAGCATGTCAGACCGGGTTCATCGGGCGGTTTCTGGCGCACTGGACTTCCCCGGGTTCAACGCTCCCGGCGGTCCAACTCTCCCGGAACCGGCGATGGCAGGTGCAGGGGGATTGACGGGATCGGCAGAATCGCCACTGGTAGGAGCAGGGGCAGGGATTCAAGAAAGGATTGACCGGGCGGCAGGGTCTATGAGCGGGGATCAAGTTGCCATATTGATTGCTGACCGGCAGATGCTCAAGAAGTTATCGCGCGGTATAAAGGAAGCGGATATTGAAGAAGAACACAGGGGGGTTAGGTAAGTGGCTTATAAAATAGACAATGCGGAAGTCCCCGTTCCTCGAAGTTTTACCTGCCGCCCTCTATACAGGGAGCGGGAAACGGTGCTGGCTTCGGGGTTGCTGGCTATGGACAGGATTGCTACCAAGCGTGTATTTTCCCTTTATTACGAGTGGATTAGTGGCACTGACCTGCTAATATTTCTCGATGCCATAGATGACGGGTTCTTCGAGTTTACATTTGAAAATGAAGCAGGAGTGGAACAGACTGCAACGGTCAAAGCAGAAAGGGATACTCCCGTCAGGCGGTTAATCGCGGCGGCGGATGAGTATTATTACGGCGATGTCATGATCGGCCTAATCGAAAGGTAGTGACTTTATGGCTACAAAATATACCGAAGAAGTTAAGCTCTACGGGCATATATCGAAGATAATCGAGCAGGGCGATATAGACCTTGCGACTGCCGATATTCGGGTTGCACTGTTTGATAATGTTCACGCCTACGATATTACTCATACCAAGTGGAGTGATATTAAAGCGAATGAAGTTGAAGGCGAAGGCTACGATGAAGGCGGCAAGGCGATTACTCACGATGGTGATAAGCTAACCTTCGAGGCTAATTTGGGCAGGTATTCATTCGGCAAGAACGCGGAAGATACCGAGTGGCCAAACGCTACCTTGACCGCTCATCATAAAGTAGTTTATGTATTTCAAGATGCCGGGGACGGCACACCGCACGATAATAGTTTGCTGATAGGTTCGTGGAAGTTTGAAAGCGCGGTAACTGTTGAAAACGGGACGGCGATAGTGCAGTGGAGCAGCGGCGGGATATTCAGATTTGTGTTGCCTTAATGGAGGGATTTTAGATGGCTTACGACGTGACGTTTAACATAAAAGACGCAGCCGACAACCCACTCGGCTCATCTCCTCTCGTTGACGAATTCGGTGCAGACTTAGAGGTAGGAACGTTGGATGGGGTTGAGGTGTCGAACAACAAATTAATCTTAGTAGAGACTATGACTCAAGGTTC
>PWHJ01000224.1 GCA_003554865.1 Bacteroidota bacterium
CGATCTCCCCAAAACCCCAAAACCCCTCTTAATTGTGAATTATAACTTAGCTTAATAATTAATAAATATTAAAAATGTCAAACTGGGCAGAAAACCCCATGCACTAAAAGCAGTCATTAAAGAATGCCTCCTTACCTCATATTCTCTTTTAAGAATGCCAGAAATATTGCGTGAACAATTTCGAACTGGCTACTGCTGAGACCCCCCTGGAGAAGTAATGCGTTTCCAACTGTCAAGACAAAACCTACAAAGCTTTTGATTTGTACATGATGGCAAATTCAAGATTTGCAGCAAGGAGAAGTTTCAGGAGCTACGTTGACGTGTCCAGATATACGGAGATGGAGGTGGAACACTCCCACGACACAGCCAGTCAGATCCACCATCTCGCAGACGGACACATCCATCCAGACACTATCAAAGATTTTACGAAATTAGTTGATCAAAGGTTGGGAGAAGTCAAAAACGAGGCTCTTTAATGATAAATGTCAAGCAGCAGTCTCTTTCAAAGCGAGAGAGTATATTTAACTTAAGATAAGAATTAAATTATATCGTCATTTGGAGGGTGGAAGGGTTTATTGCAAATTAAGTATAAATTATCTATATATTTTTAATTCACATATGATCATTTTACTATCGGTCTGTCTGTTCTCCGAAGCTTTCATACTGAATGTTGTCAAAATTCATCACAGCACTTTTCTCTTTCTACACAGGCTTATTTTTATTAACTTATTCTTAATTGTTTACAGGTGACCCGAGGAAGAAGGGGGTGGAGGATTCTTTATAAGGTGTGTGACTATAAGACAAAAGATTTTACTTTTTCTCAGTTTTAAAGTCATTTTAAGGTTCTTCTTTTTTGGAAGGCTTTACATTGAAATAGTAAAGTGGTTGCATTTCTTCGAATATCAAATTAGTATTTTTCCTATCATCTTTTATCTCTTCCACCTCTTCCACTTCAATAATTCTAGTTTTTTATTTAGAAAACTCTGGATTCTCAATCTCCATAAAGTCATCTGACGGTGCCACTACATTATTTAAATGATGATATTTGCTTTTCATGCCGTTTTCATCTTCTTCCCCTTCACTGCCCTCCTTGGTGTCCCTTTCTGGCTTGTCCATTATTTTAGCCATGTTGTAGTTTTGGGTGTGGTTTAGTTTTTCCTTGGTTTTTAAACTGGGTTCCAAAGAATACTTTTGTCGTTGTAAAAGTTTCAGAAGTTTGTTCCTGGTATCTTCTTTACTACCTAGTTTTATTTGTTCAGAGTTTATTTATATATTCCTGTTCTATTTTTGTGCTGAATTTTCATTGTCCATGTGTTATTAAGACATTTTCCTTTGGTTTTAGATCAAATTCCTTTACTATTATTTAGGTTGCAAGCTAAATTTCTTTTTGTTAAAAAGGTTCTCTGTTTAATTCAAAAATGGATATTCACCTGTTGTACATTATTGGTATTGCGTGTGTTGCAAGTGATACGATTTCTGAGGGGATTTGGACTTCGCTTTCATATTCAAGTTATTTTACTGTATGTATGAATAAGGCATATTTTTGATGAAATTTTGTGAGGAGGGGTCTCCGGCAGTCGACGGTTTTACTTTTCTGTTCTGTTAAATGAAACTAGGCTGTTGAATTTACTAAGTCTAAAAGGGATAGTCTTTAATGTTTGGTTGCTAGGGTTAATTCTTCAAATAAATGTTGTGGATTTTCTGCATTTTCCTCTCGTTTTTCAAATTCCCCTCTGTTTGGGCTAATAACGGCGATTTTCTACCGTTCAAAGATAGCTGCTAAGTACTGTTTTTGAAAATTTCTTCTGATTTTTTGTGTTTCAAACTACTATTGGAGTTGATATTATAGCCAGAGGAATTCAATTTGTTGTTAACATTTTTGGTTGGTAAGTTGCTGAGAGGGCTACGGCTCACAGTCAGCCTCAAATCCTGGGTTTTATTCAGCATATAGGGAGACTCACCCTGCATGTTAAACATAGAGTTCTAAACCATGTTAGTGGTGGGGTTGTTGCGAGAGAAAAAATTGTTGTATTGGTGAGGGTACTTCTTCCCTAAATTGGGAGGTTGAATGGGTGCGGAAGAAGTTATTATTTGATTAGTTTGATGATTATTGATTTAAGATGCCCAAATTTTATCTAATTTCTCTTGTAAAGCAACTTTTTCCTCAGCTTGCTAGCTATTTGTTTTGCTATTCAAGAAAAAGCAACTTTTTTATTGTTAATAATTTCCGCTTTTAAGAGGCACAGAATTGAGAATTTGCATTAAATGTTGGCTTTTCTTAGACAACTAAGCCTGTTTCTTTCTATCGTTCATCATTTATATTATAGAAAAAATATAATTTAATAAATTATTTAATGCAACCTACAAATTTCCAACAAAACCCGCAAGCCTACCAACCAGTAAGCAAAGACAACACATTCGTATTGTATAATGCAGAGGCTAACCGCACACCCTCTTGTGTCTTTTGTAAGTCAACTTGGCTTTAACTTCATAGTCGGAAATATTCCATATGATGCTTCTGAGTAAGACCTGAAGGACACTTTATCCCTCGCAGGCCCTTTCAAAGAATTCAGACTCAAAATAGATCAGAAAACCTAGCAACCCAAGGGTTTTGGTTTCTGTGAATATGCAGATCCAGACATAGCAGCTGCAGCCTTGCGTAATCTGAATAAATCTGAAATCAACGGCCGTAATTTGAAAGTGGATTTCGCTTCTGACAATAAAAATGGAACTAATTTGAGGGAAGAGGA
>PWHJ01000196.1 GCA_003554865.1 Bacteroidota bacterium
AAATGGGTTTGCTGGAGTTGGACAAAATGAGGACAGAGCTTAAGTACTACCCGGAAATGCTGGAATCAGAACTGAAGATGGCAGAGCTGGAAAGGGATATTTTGGAAAAAGACTTCGAGGATGTAGACGATACAGAATTTTGGGAAATGTCTGAGCACAGACTCTCAGGAGCACAGGAACTTTTTGTGAACACTGAGAAGTATGTCCGCAACCAGGATGGTGATGGAATTATTCCCAACTTCAGCATGATTCACACGGAACTTGCCTCGGCCAAGCGAAGGGCGGAGGAAATAAAGGACCCCACCGAGAAAAGAATAGCTCTAAACGATATACGTGAGTTCGAGAACGCTGTAAAAGGCCATCCCGGGTATAAAGAGTGGACCAGCAGAAACGACCCCGAACAGATAGAAGAAGAGTCCAGGACCTTTTGGGACAAGATTAAAGACACTTTTTGGAAGCCCAGCCCTGAGTACTGGGAGGATCAGTTGGATTTTAGCGGTGGGGATGATGCCTTGCGCGTAGAGGGTTGGCAGTCCGGAGGGCAGCTAACAGAGCACTTTCACGAAAGCGAATTTGCCGACCCCGCAACAGGAGAGGTAAAGGTGGACTCACGATTAGTCTCCAGGTTGGAGCAGATGCGCCAAGAGATAGGGCGCCCCATTAATATTACTTCCGGTTATCGAAGTCCAGAGTACAACGCCAATCTTCCCGGGGCAGCCACCAACTCTCAGCACATGTACGGTAAAGCAGCAGATATAACAGTAGACGGGATGAGTCCCAGAGAAGTAGCAAAAATAGCAGAAAAGTATTTTGGAGATGGTGGGATTGGGGTATATAGTGGTCATGTGCATGTGGACGTTGGACCCAGAAGGCGCTGGTAAAGAGTCAGGGAGGTGTTAAGTTATGGTAATGCCCAGCCGTCCGGGAGCCCGGGCCACCATGGAAGAAGATGAAATGACCTCACTACTGAGTCGGTTAGGAATTATAGAGCCTGATACATCGTCTGGTCAAGGTACTTGGAGAAGTGACTGGAGGGGTGGACGTGAGGGAGGTGACTGGAGAGGTGACTGGAGGAGTAGAGAAGCAACTATGGCCAGTGCTGTCCCTCCTATGCTCGCGGAACCAGAAGCTGCAGGATACAAAGGAGGAGGATTTAGCACACAGCTGTGGGAAGGTTTTATGGGGGCGGTTTCTGCTCCGGCAGCACTTATCCCGGGGATAGATAGAAGGGAAACACCGGACCCTATAACCGGGGGAGAAGTTGCGGGGAATGTAGTAGGACAATTCCTGGGCTGGGCGGGCCTGTCTGTACTGGCAGCAGCTACCCTGGGAAAGGGTGCTCTTGCTGTATCCGGTATAGCCGGAGCAACGGCAAAAACGGGGGTCGCTGCTCAGGCAGTTAAGTATGGTTTCGCAGAAGGGGCACTGGGTGCTTTGTATGCCCGAAACGAGGAAATGTCGCCCGGGGAGATAGCAAAGCACGCTGGATATGGTGCTGCTCTCGGAATAGCCAGCCCTATAATAGGTGCCGCCACCCGGGGTATAAGGGCGGACGCTGTGAATAAGTTGAGAAAAATACGCGGAAGACATATAGATAGTACTTTCCGGGGAACTCCTGAAGTAGGGGTACCCAGACCGGGAAGAACACCACGGGAGGAGCACGTGGCCTATAGCCTGTTTGGCAGAGAAACGCAGGCACAGCACGCACTCAGCCTACCGGACGATATAGGGATAAGGAGAGGTCTTGCTCCGGGAGAGTTATCTTCCAAACGCATAGCAGACGAGGTAAGGGACAGAGCTATCAGGGCAGGTAAATACGATAAATTGACCGAGGCAACCATGTCGGCATTTGACGCACCGTCAGGCGGTTGGAGCGTGGGGGATTCGGGGTCTTTTGCTAAGGTCTGGGAGGCACTGCCTGAACAACAGATGGGGAAGATGTTTGAAAAACTCCCCCCGCAAAAGCAAATGTCTGTGGCAGTCAGGGCTCTATGGGACGACGAGGGAGCACGCAGTATTTTAAAACCTATACTGAGGCAGACAGAAGACTCCGCCTGGAAAAGCCGAAAGATGATGGTGGGGCTTGCACATGGTAGTCCTATAGATGCGGTGCACCAGAGGACGGTAAGAACTGCTCTGGGTCAGGCAGAGGGTGTAAAGGACAAGGCCGTATTCGACCGGGTAATTGGGATGAAGACAGGACCAGACTCGGTTATTCCAGACGACATAGTAGGAAGGTCCTTGAGGGATCAGATAGATTTTCTGGACGAGTCTATAAAGTTTGACCTCAAAAGCAGGGCACAGTTCCTGGAGGCTCGTAACGCCTGGTCAGGAAAGGATTTGAGCACGGCAGCAGATATAAAGCAGTACTCCGATAACGTGGGTCGTGTGGAGGAGTTGTTAAAAGCGCGTTATCGTTTGCTACCCGATGTTGAACAGGTTTTCGGGGAATACAGGCATGGGACTATACGGGGACTGTACGCGGCTGCGGAAAAGAGGGGGGCAGAAAAAGCCCGAGGACAGTTTGCCACAGAGGGTAAGCTGTATATTGATCCCGACCTGCGTAATATTCTGAAAAGAGAAGGAGTAACCTCGCCGCAGCAGTTGTCACTGGAGAAGAGGAGGAATTTCTTTGCCCGCAAAAACTCCTTGGAGATGCAGGGCAGGCAGACGGAAATGGATATCTGGCACCTCAATCCTGAAGAAGTGTTTCCCGGCAAAACAGCCGACTATGCGAG
>PWHJ01000173.1 GCA_003554865.1 Bacteroidota bacterium
ATTACCTGGGAGCAGGATTTCCGTCTATAATGATTGCCCAGAGGCAGTCGTGAGAGATCTGGAATCCACAATGCTTGCCTGCACCTGCAGTATTCCTGGGTCTCCTGAAATTTGCACATTGAATTTGCCAATGTGCTCCGGGCTGAAATTCGCATTACTGCCGGGCCATAGCCGGAATGTGAACTCCCAATTTATATCTGTAACTGCCAAAAAAAAGCCTGGCACCGAATGCGGGAATGGCAGTACCAGGCTTTTATTGTGGTTTATTAATCGGCTATTTGCCGGGCTTCAGGGTGTTGACGAAGCAACCACTGCTGCTGAAGGCAGTTTGCCGAATCATACATGGAAAAAAGCAAGTTCATTTCCGAAGGGGCTTCAAGCCTTTTTCCTGCATCATCTTTTCGGCCTGACTTACAAGGATGTGGCTGAAATAGTCGGTATATCCCCTGCATCTGTTAAAACGCATATCCGCCACCTGACCAAGGATGTAAAAACCGGGGTAATGATTGTAAAATTCGATGAGGATATGAACATCACCCAATTAAACCACCGGGAAAAAGAAAAACGAGCGGAAAAGGGCAACCAGTTAATGATTTCACTTTACGAAACAACGAAAAGCCTGTAATAGATTAATTAAAGGGATATAACTAAATACTTTTTCCGATAATACTACACTTCCAACGGCATTGTTCCGCTTTCCCTTTCTGTTAGTTGCACCTCCAGCAAAAATGATTTCATAAACTGAAGCATTTAAACCTTTAAAAAAAAGGGGGGCATCATGTTTACAAGAAAGTTAACTTTAGCAGTTGTTTTGCTTTTAACAGTGTTTTTTTTTAGCGAGGCAAAAGCCGGGCCTTTCGGATTAGAGATGGGAATGTCATTAAAAGATATTGAAGGAAACCCGGAAAAAATAGGTAATGGAAAATATAAATTAACGAACGTGCCGAAGCCTCATTCCGCATTTGAATCATATATTGTTCAAGTTGCACCAAAATCAGGCTTAAGTTGGATTAAAGCAATTGGAAAAAATATTTCAACTAGTGCATACGGAACATCACTCAAGTCAGCCTTTAGTGAAATGGAAGAAAAGCTAGAAAATAATTATGGAGATTACAAAAAAATGCAATTTTTAATGCCCGGAAGTATCTGGGATGAACCGAGAGATTGGATGATGGCATTGATCAAAAATGAACGAGGTCATGCGTCAGTATGGAATGCCGAAGAAGGGTCAACTTTGCCGCCTGATTTGGATACTGTCGGACTGATTGCAAGCGCTTTATCCCGTGATACGGGGTATCTGAGTATTGAGTACTATTTTAAGAATAAGGAAGCTGCGGAAGCTGAATTGGCTGGACAAGAAGATGATGCGCTTTGAAGAAAACAATAAACCTTATTAAATCCTATATCTAATTTTTCAGCTGAGGAGCAATCAATGAAGAAGTTTCTTTGGATACTCGTAATAATTGGATCAATACTCGGTGCCTTGACGGCATTCATAGGAATTGCCGCCGCTCAGGGCGCACCCCAAGAAGCGTCTGCGGCTGCAATGGGGGTAGCTTTTGCGGTCATTCCCTATTGCCTGGCAAGAGCGGTTTCTGAAATGGATAAAATGAAAGACAGTAATTGAAAAAGCAGGAATGTAAACAAGTGAGGTACATAAAAAATGGAAAAAATCATCGTGTTAATAACATGTTTCGCCATTTTTTCGTCCCCTGCTTTTGCCCAAGCTCTAGAGTTGAAGTCCAGAGAAGAATTTCGCAGGGATTCCCATCAAATTTGCCATCAAAAATGGAGTACACGCGGAGAGCTTGACCGAAGAATGTACAACCACTGCATGGAACAACAAATGAATGGTTATCAGGAATTGGTTCATTTGCATGGATATTCAGACCAAGGTTGGTACGCTTATACTGCATACCCATATTGTTCAGAAAGATGGACAAAACGTGGCGTGTCTGATGCAAGGATGATAGCACATTGTTTAAATCAGGAACGCGAAGGCATAAAAGATGTCATGTATTATCGTGAAAAATATGGAGAGGATGCAGTAAATCCAATTGTTGCGCGTGCCTTGCGGAGTTTCAATTCATGGAATATGGCGGCTTATAAAGTTAAACAATATTTTGAATAATTCTTGGCATGTAACATGTTTTGTTTTCTGGCCCCTTCATTGTATTTGGAGGGGGTTGTTTGTGCGTGTCAGGCATGGCGTGAAATTTATGAGTTGAAGGATTTCTATGGATGGCGGCTTTACAAATATAAGCCGGGAAAAAAGCCGAAAGATGGTTTCTATGATAATATCGCAGCGGTGCCGGGGATACTGATAAAGAAGCGCTAAGGAATTACAGAGAAAGAGTAAACCTTTGACTTGCCCTTTTGATTATAAAGGGGCTGAAAAATGGTGGTTAAATTTCAGTTGTCACAACTAAAGACAGACCATTGAGGGCTGGCGGAAAACACAAAAAATGACAGGACTTCGATGCTCTGCCTTCCTCATAGGTGCAATCATCAGCTCATTAGTTCTTTGAAATAACTTATTATTCTTGTCCAAGCTGAGCTGCTATCATTATATCCGTTGTCTTTTATATCACTGCTCATGAATTGCCCTGCCTGTATATCCGACAATTTAAACTTTTTTATTCTCCCATTGTCAGAAGTCCATATTTCAAAGCCTAAATTGATTTGGTCATCGCAATAATTTTGGCCGACTTCATATTTGTGTAGATTGTCC
>PWHJ01000131.1 GCA_003554865.1 Bacteroidota bacterium
CTCCAGGGCGCCCCCCGCACCACCAACAATAAACCCGGAGCAAAATGTTTAGTTTGTCCTACACAATATATAATTCCACTTGGTTGTGATAATTTAGTACGTGGGAAAAACACAAACCCTGAAAGCAAAGTGAGGGAGCAGATGCAACCAGAGATCCGCCCGGCTAAAGAAGAAGACCTTCAGGAACTGGCACAAGTGCATATAGAATCCTGGAAGGCGGCCTACGGACACTTTATGCCTGCCTACGTATTTGAATGGATCACTACCGAAAACAGGGTGGAACGTTTTAAGGAAAGCCTGGAAAAAGAAAACGAGGAACTTGCCGTGATCACCGTGGAAGGTAAAATTGCCGGCTCTATTACCCAGGGTAAATGCCGGGACGAAGACAGCGAAGATAACACCGGAGAAATATGGGGGATGTACCTGCTACCCGGCTACTGGTGGCAGGGCCTGGGGACAAAACTGGTAAACTGGTCCCTGGAAAAGCTTAAAGAAAAAGGCTACCGCCGGGTCACCCTGTGGGTATTCGAAGACAGCACCGGCTCGCGGCAATTTTATGAAAAGCTCGGGTTTAAACCGGAGGGAGAAACCAGGCCGACAAGGATAGATGACAGTATCAGGTTAATCCGCTATATCAAGGAGCTAATGCCCCCGCAAAGACAACTCTTTTCATAGGATTATTTTTGATAAGCTTTCTTGGAGTAGCTTTCTAAGTAAATCCGGCGCATGCGGGCACAATCTGTGGGATCGATCGGCTCCACCCCGCCAAAAAGTTCCGCCGTGATTACCGCCTTGCAGTTTTTATCGAGGATCATCGCCGCCGCCCGGGCATCTTTTAACTCAGGCCCGCAGCAAAGAGCGCCGCTACCTGCGACCAGCACCGCGCCGCACCCTTTCAATTTATCAACTATCTCCGAAGCCATGTGCCTGCTATCCCGGTCAAAAAAGACTACCGGCACGCTCGGCCCGATAATCTGGGCAAAATCATCGAGCAGGGGGTAGAGCGTTTCCCCGGCCCGGGAAACCGCAATTACATCCGGCGAATAAGCATGGTACACCGCATTTATATCCCTGTGTTTTTCATATATTTCCCTGTGAACTTGCAGAGCTTCGTCCAGGTTTTCATAACCTGCTCCTTCACTGTCCGCCCGGTCTGATCCTGTTTTTGAAAGGGCTTCGCACAAATTCTCACCTTCTGCCTCCGCGCCATCTGCTCGGTCCGTCTCTTTTCTTGAAGCGGCTTCGCTCAGTGGAAAATCAAGTGCCCTGCATTGACCGGATTCTTTCGGATCGTAAAAGGAAAAGCTGCTATAACCATCCCGCTCATTTGCGAAAGTATTTTCTCCACCTTGCCAGAGGTAAACCCTGATCCGGTCACCATTACGTTCACTGGCATAAAAGTATTTCTGAAGAGATGAAAACCCTGTACCGCTCCCTTTTTCAGAACCCCCGAAATCAGACACTTCAGCAGGGGAGGAGGTTTTCCGCTCCCGGTTGCGCAGGAAATATTTTCTTACTGTATTAAGCCCGGAATCTTCTAAGAGATCCTCCCTATCAGCGCCATCAATCCCCGGGCAACGACTGAGCACAAATTTGAGGCAGAGCTGCTCTAATGCTTCTGCCACCTGAAATACTTTTTCACTGTCATTTCCCAGGCACAGGGCGCCGTGTGAAGCCATCAGGTAGGCCTTGCAGCCTTCTTTGTCCAGGGCGGAGGCCACGTTTTGCCGCAGCTCGCTGCTGCCGGGAAACCCGTAGGGAATCCAGCCTACTTTATCGCCAAGCACACCCGCCTTCCCAGGGTCAGTATCCGCTACTGCGATATTCAAGCCCAGCGGGCTCACCGCTGAAGCCCAGGGCTGGTGGGTGTGAATTACAAAGCCCACTTCCGGGCGCTGCCGGTAAACCTCGGCATGGACACCACATTCAGAAGACGGTTCCGTTTTTCCCTCGTAGCTACAGTCGGCAATCCGAACTACAACGATTTCTTCAGGGGTAAGAGTTTCATAGGCCCGCCCTTTAGGGGTTATTAAAAACTCAGAATCACTGACCCGGCAACTCACATTACCCCAGGTCCTGGCGATCAGGCCTTTTTCGACAAGCTGTTTTCCGGCCCGGATTACAGCCTGCCTGGCTTGTTCCCGGTCCAATTCTTGATCACTCCTCCACTACTGCGTGCAGCTCCAAAATATTCGATACCCGGGCTTCGGCGGGTTCAGCTTCTTCCATCCGGTAGCCGAAAATGTCAAAGGTGACTTCCCCTGCTACCGTGGGCGTAATTCTGAACCAGATAAAGCGGTTCATCCCTTCATCAAAGTCGGCGCCTTCAGGGGGCCCGAAATCAACCAGCAAATGGTCGTTTTCCGGTTCAATTACCGCCTTGACCCTGTCCAGGGGGATCTCTTCAACAGGATACCACTGTTCTGAGCGGGGTTCCAGCCACTCCACTTCCAGGTGGTCCGGAATACCACTGCCCCGGTAACGCACCCCGGTGAGTGCTTCATCTGAAGTAGCGGTAATCGGTAAAATATAGCTTTCCCCGGCTTCCCAGGTTACTTCCAGGGTAGCCTCGTCCACGTAATCCACCTCAATCCCTTGCACTTCACGCTGGAGCCCTTCAAATGCGGTCACCTCTTCAGGGATACCCCAGGCCATGGTCACCGGCCCGGGCTCAACTTCTTCTTCCCCCTCACAGGCTGAAAGTAAAAGCCCTGTTATACAGGCAATAAGA
>PWHJ01000155.1 GCA_003554865.1 Bacteroidota bacterium
GCCAGGGGGGAGGGGACATCCTTTATCCAAAGTTGGGAGGGGACAACCCCTCTCTCCAAACTGGGGGAGGGGATAACCTTTTCAAAGAGCCCTTTTTTCTTCCCTCCCACTATGGGAGAGTTCCTGCTTCTCCCCTCCCTTGGCAGGAGAACATCTCTTCTCCCCTCCCCTGGCGGGAGGGGATTAAGGGGAGGGGGTTCCTTCCCCTACAACCCTTGAATCTTCCGGCCGTAAGCGTTGAGGGTTAGTTCGTCGATGTTCAGCCGTTCTTGTTTTTTCTCTTCTTCCTTGTATTCCTCCCAGGCCTTATCTTTTAAAATCTCCATAATGCGGCGTTCCTGCCAGCATTCCTTCAAACTTTCCCGTTGTTCGTTTACTTGTTCAATGGTCTTTTCCTTCTCCTGGGTCTGCTGCTCTATCTTACCCTCCAGGTTATCAAGGTAGTTGTAGGCCTGCTCCAAAAAGGCCAGGTCTACTTCTCCTTCTACCTGCTGCCGGCAGGTCCCGTGCAAATCCTGCTCTTCCTTTTGCATCCGAGCCAACTGCTCAGAGGCTTCTTCCATGACTTTCTGCCTTTTGGCCAGTTCTTCCATAGCCCGATTCTCCAAGCTATTGCGATACTTCAGAATCTGTTCCATGTTAAATTTAAAAGCCATGGGAACCCTCCTATTTTAAAGATATTTTTCATAAACTACTTCTTCTTCAGGGCTTTTTTCATAAACCCCGGGATATCCTCCCACTTGCTCTCTTCCCTTATATCCTGACTCAAAAACTTCATTATATCAGGCCGTTTATCGATGGCGCGGTCTATTTCCGGATTGGAGCCTTTCACATAGGCTCCAATGTTGATCAGGTCCTCGGCGGAATCATACGAGGAAAGAAGCCTGCGCATCTCGCCGGCCATCTCTTTATGCTCATCATCCACCAGCACCGGCATAAGACGGCTGATACTGCTCAGCACATCAATAGCCGGATAGTGGTTCTGCTCGGCCAATTTGCGGCTCAAAACCACGTGACCATCGAGCACACCCCGCGCCGCATCAGTTATGGGCTCGTTGAAATCATCTCCATCCACCAGCACCGTATAAAAGCCGGTAATGCTTCCCCGGGATGAAGTGCCCGAACGCTCCAGAAAACGGGACAGCAACGCGAAAACTGAAGGAGTGTACCCCTTGGAGGAAGGGGGTTCCCCGATAGCCAGCCCAATTTCGCGCTGGGCCATACAAAACCGGGTTACCGAGTCCATCATGAAAATGACCTTACACCCGCGATCCCGGAAATACTCAGCGATGGTGGCCGCCACCAGTGCTCCCCGCACCCGCTCCAGCGCGGGACGGTCGGAGGTGGATGCTATTACTATCGAACGTTTGAGCCCTTCTTCCCCCAGATCGTTTTTAAGAAAATCGCCCACTTCGCGGCCTCTTTCGCCGATCATGGCAATCACGTTAATATCGCTTTCGCTGTAACGGGCAATCATGCCCATGAGGGTGGTTTTCCCCACTCCACTACCGGAGAAGATTCCCATGCGCTGCCCCTGCCCGCAGGTAAGCATGCTATCCACAGCACGAATGCCGGTAGGCAGCACCGAATCAATGGCAGGGCGGTCCATGGGGTTTGGGGGTGCGTTTTCTACGGGATACTCCTCCCCTTCTCCGGGTAAAAGGGGCTCTTCCCCTGTTTCCAGAAGCCGCCCCAATCCGTCCAAAACCTCACCTCTTAATTTTTCGCCTACCCGCACTGTAAACGATGTTCCAGTAGGTATCACCGGGCAACCTGCAGAAACCCCGCTCAGGTTGCCCAGGGGCATGAGCAAAGAATATTTCTCCTGAAAACCTACAACTTCGGCAACTACAACTCCTTCAGGAGTTTTTATATTACAAACCTCCCCGATAAAGGGGCGAATACCACTAACTTCCACCACCAGGCCCACTACTTGCCGGACCTTGCCCACGGGAGTGCCGTTTTTGCAGGAAGCAAGCCTTGATAGATACTTATTGCCGTCTATTACCATCCCGGTATCATCCATCGGCTTCCTCCTCCTCGCTTTCATTTAATTTTTTCTGGGCCTCCTTGCGGGCCAGTTCCATTAACGTCTCCCGCAGCTGGGCTTTTTCATCATCCAACAAATATTCCACTGCGCCGCTCTCTGATTCTATGCGGCAACTGCCTCTATCCAGATTCTCATTAGGTATAAACTCCAAAGTCCTCAAATCGGGCCTTATCTTCTTTAATTCCTCCTCTAATGCATCGCGGTATTGCTCGCAGACTGAATAATCTTCCTGATTTACAAACACCCGGATAGCTTCCCCTTCCGGCAGGCTACCAATGGAATGGCGCACAATAGCCATGACCTTTTCCGGCGCCAAATCCAGCTGCACTTTCAGCAACTTCTCCGCAACACCTACAGCTAAATCCACCACCGTTTTTTCCGATTCAGCTATCGTTTCCCGGTAGCGCTGCTGTGCTTCCGCCAGATAGTTGCGCGCTTCCTCCACCTGCCTCTGAGCATCAGTTTTGAGAACTTCCAGCTGCTGCATTATTTCCTCGCGCCCCTGCTGCTGGCCTTCTTGGCGCCCCGCTTCTACTCCCTGAGCATAACCCTCTCCATAACCTTTACTGTAACCTTCTTGCTCGGCCTTCTCCTTGGCCTCTTCTACCTCCCGGTAAAGCTGTTCTTTCAGCTGTTCCAGTTCTTTTTGGACTCTTTCCTTTTCCTTTTGTACTTCC
>PWHJ01000094.1 GCA_003554865.1 Bacteroidota bacterium
AATGGACAAAGGATACAAAGTATTCAAGGGTGGAGTTAAACCAAATTGGCCACGATTGAGTAGCCTTTGTTCAAAAACCGGGTGAATCCCGGCGCTAAATTTTCAATTTGGATTTTTAAGGATAATTTTTCCTTGCTCATCTTATTTTGTCAGCCAAAGGCTGGTTGACTTCATGCAGCAAAAAGGGAACATGTAATGTAATCAGTTAACTGCTGCCCTATATCTGTCAGTTTAAGTTTTTCTTCCTCCTTTTTTAGCTGTCCGTTTTCTATAAAATTTCTCGCCATTAAAAGGCAATATTTTTCATAAGTTTCACCAAAAAAATCCCTGATAAACTTAAGGTCCGCACCCCACATGGTCCTAAGCGATGTGAGTATGTACTCATTATATTGTTCCCTGAGGCTAAGTATTTCTTTTTCAAAAGGTAATCTGCCGCTTTTAATTTCATCAACATAAAGTGAATTATTCCAGATATTCCATTGTCTTGAATATCCGTTGTAAGAGCTGGCTGAGGGACCAACACCCAAATATTCTTCCATGCTCCAGTAAGAACAGTTGTGCCTTGAGAAAAATCCGGGCAAAGCAAAATTTGATATCTCATAATGGATAAATCCTTTATCAACAAGATAACCTTTTAAGATGTTAAAATGCTCAATCGCAGTATCATCATCAATTTCCTTTATTTTGCCTTTTTTATAATAATGCCCGAAAACGGTTTTCGGCTCTATTGTTAAAAGATAAGCGGATAAGTGTTTTACCGGCAACGACAACGCTTTTTTCAGGTTTTCAAGCCACCTGCGACCATCCATTCCCGGTATACCATATAAGAGATCAATATTTACGTTTTCAAATCCGGCTTCCATGCATCTTACAATTGATCTGTATGAATCATTCCCATTATGCCGCCTGTTTAACCATATAAGATCTTCATCAAAAAATGATTGCACACCTAAGCTTAACCGGTTTATTCCGGCATTTTTCAGACTTGCAAGATATTCTGAATCTATATCATCAGGGTTTGCTTCAAAAGTAACTTCAGCGTTATTTTCAACTGCATGGTGCCTGTGTACTTCAGACAATATTTGCTCAACACTCGACACATCCAGAACTGAAGGTGTGCCACCGCCAAAATAAACAGATTTTACTTTAGCATCTTTCAAATAATCTCTTCTTAGTTCAATTTCACTTATAATACATTTAACTGTATCCTCAATATTCCTGAGCGAAACAGAAAAATGGAAATCACAGTAATAACAAACCTTTTTGCAAAAGGGTATGTGTATATAAATACCTGACATTGAAAAAAAAAAATTATTTTTTGGCAATTACGTACTATATAAAACTAATTCAACCAATGATTTTATAATTTCCTTGACTATTTTTGCTTTATGTTAAAAACAAATTTACCAACAAGAAATTTCGTACTGCCGGCTTTTTGGGGCTTGGTTCTTCTTATTTTAAGCGGGTTTCCCGGGAACAACATTCACAATATTTCTGTCCTGGAATTTGATCATGCCGATAAGGTGGCACATTTTATAATGTATTTCATCTTTTGTTTTCTGCTCATTTACTGCTTCAACAAATCCTACGGCAAACCAACCTTATTAATTTTCATATACGCTTTTGCCATTTCAACCACTTACGGCATATTAATGGAATTGCTTCAGCATTATGTATTTATAAACAGAAGCGGGAACATATATGATATATTGGCCAACAGTGCGGGAGCTTTAACTGCAGTTGGGGCTTTCCGGCCATTAACCAAATTATTTAAAAAAATTAACCCCTTTAAACATTGAAATTCCCGTTACAGGTTTTTATTTCATCTACGAGGTTTTGAATTGTTGAATTTTCAAACAATTCCTTTAACTGTTTGCGAATCTTATCATACCTTGTAAAAAAGGGACAACGAATCTCTCCTTCAGTGCAACTGCTTATCCCTATTAAACATCTGTCGAAAAAATCGCTGCCCTCAATTATTTCCAGTATTTCTACCAGTCTGATTTCATTTGCAGGCTTTGCCATAGAAAATCCCCCACGCGGTCCTTTTAGCGAATTTAATACCTTCATCCGGGCAAGATCCTGCATAATTTTCGCCAAAAAGGGTTTTGGTATATCAAGAGAAGATGAAATATAATTTATTCCGATTTTTCCTTCCTCTTTATCTTTTAAAGCTAAAAAAACGAGTGCTCTGAATGCATACCTGGATTTACTTGATAACATAAACAATTATTTTTCTATTTGTCGGATTATAAATTACTTAAAAGGGATTTTTTTTATTCTACACGAATGCCGCCCGTATTCAAAAGTGGTTTCAGTAAATACCTTAACAATATTAAGGGCCTCATCGGAGGAAATAAACCGAGCGGGTAAAGCACAAACATTCGCATTATTGTGAGCCCTTGCAAGATAGGCAGATTCTTCATTCCAACATAAAGCACCACGTATAGACATATATTTATTTACAACCATATTCACACCATTACCACTTCCGCAAATAACTATACCTATATCACATTCACCCTTTTGAACAAGATTTGCAACAGGATGCGCATAGTCGGGATAATCAACACTTTGAGTTGAATAAGTTCCAACTTCTCTTATATTATATCCCTGGTCCTTCAAAAATACAATTATCTCCTTTTTTATTTCAAATCCTGCATGATCCGACCCTAATGCTATATTTTTAATTTGTCCAATTTTGTCCTGGCTTGATGAATTATTCATTTTGGAATATATTATAAACTGACAATCAGCAATTTTTATCACAAACTCCAAATAATTGGTTTTTTCACAATTTAACAGAAAAAATGTTAATTACTATATTTAAAACTGTGAACAATCAATCCGATTTTACTCTTCAGGCGTTTTTTCAGTAAAAAAACCCATTTTTTTCAGCAGCAATCAAAAAAATAATAACTTAATTTAAACAACTGCTGTTATGTGGTTTTTTTATTTAATAGAAATAAGAGATATAAACAATTTGTTGATAGCAAATATAAGGATTTATTTAACAGGGAAATTTTTGTCAGGATGGTTGTCAATAAAATGTTTTTAATAGGTTAATTTAGCACTGATAAAAAATCCTGTTCTTTTTATTAACATAATTAACAAACCATATACACCATTTTTTTTTATATATATAAAGAAATAATACTAATATATTAATGTTAATAAAATTACAGCTATATTAATTTAGATGGATAAAGATTTCAGTATAAGGAATTTAAATCAAGATACCAACGATAAGGAATTTAATCAGAAGCTAAGACCCTGTAAATTTAATGAATTTAAAGGTCAAAAGAAGGTACTTGATAACCTGAAGGTTTTCGTGGAAGCGGCAAAAATGCGCAATGATCCTCTTGATCATGTAATGTTCCACGGACCCCCGGGATTGGGGAAAACTACGCTTGCAAGTATTATAGCCAATGAAATGGAAGTAAATTTAAAGGTCACTTCCGGTCCGGTTATCGATAAACCGGGAGACCTGGCAGGTTTGTTAACAAGTCTGGGTGAAAAGGATATATTATTTATTGATGAAATACACAGGGTTAGTTCTGTAGTGGAAGAATTTCTTTATTCAGCTATGGAAGATTATTGTATTGATATAATGATTGATAAAGGTCCTGATGCCAGATCCGTACAATTAAGTCTTAAACCTTTCACTTTGATTGGAGCAACAACCAGATCTGGTTTACTTACAGGACCATTACGTTCACGTTTCGGAATAAGTTCTCATCTTGACTATTATGGTTGTGATGTTTTGAAAAGTATAGTGAAAAGATCTGCCGGTATATTGAATGTTATGATACATGATGATTCAGCTGCAGAAATAGCACGAAGAAGCAGAGGAACACCCCGCATAGCAAATTCATTGCTGAGGAGAGTCAGGGATTTTGCACAAGTGAAGGGAACAGGTGAAATAGATATAAAAATTGCCAGATATGCTTTAAATGCGCTCAATATTGATGAAAATGGTCTTGATGAAATGGATAATCGTATATTAAATACAATAATTGAAAAATTCGGAGGCGGACCGGTAGGTATAAATACAATTGCAACTGCAATAGGTGAAGAAAGCGGAACCATTGAAGAAGTATATGAGCCTTTTTTGATTAAAGAGGGGTATATTAAAAGAACACCGAGGGGAAGGGAAATAACTCAAAATGGTTATGAAAAGATGGGAGGAAAAAGAAATAACAGCCAAACCTCTCTTTTTTAGATATGTTTATCTTTTGTCTGCTACTGGTTCTACAAAGAAATTGTTATATTTACAAACCCTTTTTTAAAAATAATTTTTATTTTTGACCCATTAAAATTAAAAGTCGATATTATGAAAGTACTAACTCAATTAGCAGGAATAATATTGGTCTGTATATCAGTAGTATTATTGGTTGTTGAATTTGCAAGTCCAGGACACAATAATAGTTTTTTGCTTGCAAGTGGCATCATATTACTTGTCGGACTTGTAGCTCATGTTATTTTAAACAAGCAATTTATGTAAAAAAGGGAGCTAATTGAAGAAAATAGTGGGCTTAATATAAATTGGCCATTTTTTTAAGAGCTTTCGTATCAACAAGTTTAATTTTTCTGCCATGAAGCTCAATTAATTTATCGCTTTTGAATTCCGAAAGCAGTCTGATTATAGATTCGGTGGCAGTACCCACAATATTAGCCAGTTCTTCCCTTGTAAGAGTAATAGAGAGAAAATCATTTTCATCAAGCTCAAAATTATCTTTCAATTGTAAAAGAACTTCTGCCAGTCGTTCACGTACAGTTTTTTGAGCTATGTCGGTAATGTAGGCGTTAGATTGACCAAGTTCTTTACATGCCAGTTGCATGAGGTCCATTGAGAAGTCTCCGTTTTGTTTAACCAGTTTAATTAGGGTATTGCCGGGGATAAAACAAAGTGTGGAATCTTCAATAACTTTGGCTGTTGTGCAAGCGAGTTCACCTGTAAGGATAGACCTGAATCCAATTACGTCACCTTTTTTAGCAAAAGTTATTATTTGTTCTTTGCCGTCGATTCCAGTTTTAAAAATCTTTATGATGCCTGATTTCACGCAATAACAACCTGAAATTCTGCTCCCTTCCTGATATATAATGGAGCCCTTTTTAAAGAAATCATGAATTATATCAAGACTCAGCATTTCATGCTCTTCATTGGTCAATTTTTTAAAAATAGTGATTGACTTTAACGAGCATGTATCACATGAAGGTATATTATGTATACTTTTCATGATTTTTAATAAAATTCTTTAATTTTAAATTATACTAAATAAAAATGATTATTTAGCATTAATGTAAAGTTAATTAAAATGTACAAATAATTAAAATATCGGCTTTTAACAAAAATACATCATCATAGGGCTGATGTAAATTGCCTGAGAAACCGGACATCATTTTCAAAATAAAGACGAATATCCTTAATATTGTATTTCAATAAAGCTATTCGTTCAATACCCATTCCAAAAGCAAAACCTGAATATTTATTATTGTCAATGCCGCAGGCTGACAAAACATTGGGATCAACCATTCCGCATCCCAATATTTCAAGCCAGCCGGTATATTTACAAAGATTACAACCTTTTCCTTCACAATTGCAGGATATATCAAGTTCACCTGAAGGTTCCGTAAAAGGAAAAAAAGATGGTCTTAGCCTAATTTCAGTTTTTTCACCGAACATTTCCTTTGCAAAGTAATCAAGTGTTTGCTTAAGATCAGAAAATGAGACATTTTTATCAATGTAAAGACCTTCAACCTGGTGAAAAATGCAGTGTGAGCGTGCCGAAATAGCTTCACTGCGGAATACTCTCCCTGGTGAAATTGTACGCAGTGGTGGTTTTTCGCTTTCCATTACCCTTACCTGAACAGATGATGTGTGGGTACGAAGGAGAATATCCGGATTTTGTTCAATAAAAAATGTATCCTGCATATCGCGTGCGGGATGTTCTTCCGGAAAATTGAGTGCTGAAAAAACATGCCAGTCATCCTCGATTTCCGGACCTTCTGAAACATAAAAACCCAGCCGTGAAAATATATCAATTATCTCGTTTTTGACAATTGAGATCGGATGCCTGCTACCGAGAATAATGTGCTCGGAAGGCAAAGAAAGATCTCTTGCTTTTTTTTGACCGGATAATTTTTGCTCTCCTTCTCTTTTTAATGTTTCTATTTTGTCAGAAACGTATTGTTTAAGCTCATTAATTAACTGCCCGGTTTTTTTCTTTTCCTCCGGGGGAATATTTTTGAATTCATTGAATAGTGAATTTAAAACCCCTTTTTTACCGAGAAAGCGTATACGAAATTGTTCAATTTCTTCAATATTAACAGACTTAAATTCTTCCGCTTCTTTTTTGTATTCTTCTATTTTTTTGATTATTCCTGATGTGTCCATATTTATTTATTAGTGAGGGAGATTTTCATTTTAATGTCATTCAAGGGTTTGTTATTCGAATCAACTTCAACAGATGCAATTTTATCAATTACATCTATACCACTAACTACTTCACCAAATACCGTGTATGAACCGTCCAGGTGTGGAGTGCCTCCTATGGTTTTGTAAGTTTCTCTTGCTTTCTCAGAAAATCTGAAAGGTTCCTTACCGGATATTTTTTCTTCTGCTTTATTTCGTGCCTCATCGTATATCTTGTTGTAGTCAGGTTCTTTATCTTGTGCAAGGTATTTTATCTCTTTTTCTTCAAAAATTTCAGAGAAAATCGTTTGAAGGTTTGTTTTATTATTTTGTTTTTCAATCAAATCAAGCTGTTCATCCGTAAAAATGGTACCCTGAACAATATAAAACTGCGAACCGGAAGATTTTTTTTCAGGATTTACATTATCTTCTTTTCTGGCTGCAGCTATAACTCCTTTTTTGTGTATAAGGCTGTCATTAATTTCAGCCGGTATAGTATATCCGGGTCCGCCGGATCCAATAAGTTCTGCTGATTCTCCTTTTTTTGAACTGGGGTCACCTCCCTGTATCATAAAATTTTCAATAACCCTGTGAAAAAGCAAACCATTGAAATAACCATCAGAGGTCAGCTTAAGAAAATTATCACGGTGCAGGGGTGTTTCATCGTATAGAATGACTTCCATGTTCCCAAAATCAGTTTCAATTAATATCTTTGGTTTGCCATTTTTGCCGGTTTCCTCATTACTGCCATCAGTGCTATTACTGCAGGAAATTAGCAATAAAAGTATGATTTTGGATAAAATTATTTTTATCATCTAAAATAAATGTGTTAAGTTTAGTGTTAACCTACAAATATACATTTTACAAATATAAAATTGAAATAGCTGACCGGCTTGAGCCAAAGTCCAATTATTGTAAATAACCAGATTTTAACAAAGAAAACGCGCATAAAGTACCAACCTTTACAAGACAAATTAATATTGACATGAGACTATTAATAACTACCCTTTTGCTCTCGACCATTATACTGGTTTCACCCTGTATTTTAACCGGGCAATCTGTAGGTGTTGTTTTAAGCGGAGGTGGAGCTAAAGGTCTTGCACATATTGGTGTTTTAAAAGCACTCGAGGAAGAGGGTATACCGATCGATTATATTTCCGGTACATCGATGGGTGCTATCGTAGGAGCAATGTATGCAGCCGGATACTCCCCTGAAGAGATCGAGCGTTTAGCAAAAAGTCCTGATTTCCAGGATTGGGCTACAGGGAGAATTCCGGATGAGTATCAGTTTAACTATAAAAGGAGAGATGAATCTGCCTCATTGTTCAGTTTTAATATTGCCCGCGAAGAAACAGGACCTGTACCACGGCTGCCCACAAATATTGTTTCTACTCACTTAATGGATCTTGTCTTGCTTGAATTGCTTGCACCTGCAAGCGCTGCGGCAAACTACAATTTTGATAGCTTGTTCGTTCCTTTCAGATGTGTTGCAGCAGACGTTTATAATAACAAACCGGTTATATTAAAAGAAGGTCAGCTTTCTACCGCTGTAAGAGCCTCTTCTGCATTCCCTTTTGTTTTTAGTCCGGTAACCATAAACAATACTTTATTATTTGATGGGGGAATTTACAATAACTTTCCCTATGAAATCTTAATTGAAGATTTCGAAGCCGATCTGGTAATAGGAAGTAAAACCGCTGCCAATCCACCAAAACCTACTGAAGAGAATATAGTTTTACAAATTGAGAATATGATCGCCGGTCAAACTGATTATGATTTATCAAAAGTAAACGGAATATTAATTGAAACAGAACTTGACGAAGTCGGAGTGCTTGATTTTCATTTAGCCAGAAGTGTGATTCAGAACGGTTACCGAGCAGCTCTTAAACATGTGGATTATATAAAAGAGAGAATATACAGAAACGTATCCGAAGAAAGATTGGAAGAAAGAAGAAAAGATTTCAATAACAAAATGAGCGAACTTAAATTTAATGATATATATGTTCAAGGAGCAACCGAGGATCAAGAAGAATTTATTCAACACAGTTTCGGGATAAGGGAAGGGTTTTTTGATTTTGATTTATTGGAAAGATCATATTTTAAGTTAGTTGCGGATGATAACATATCTTCGCTTTTTCCTGAAGCATATTTTAATGAAGAATCAAATGCTTATGATCTGCATTTGCGGCTTAGAGCAGACAGAGAGTTAGAGTTGCAGTTAGGTGGAAATATTTCCTCAGAATTTAATCAGGGCTATGCAGGCGCAAATTACAGGGTTTTAGGCAGAAATTCTTATAATTTGAAAGGTAATGTTTATTTTGGAAGACTATATACATCAGCGATGGTAAAAGGTCAAGTCGAGCTCCCCAGAGAAACACCTCTTTTTGCCGATGTATCACTTAATTTTAACAGGTGGGATTATTTTACCGGTAGTCCCGATCCTTTTTTTGAGGATATTATGCATCCTTATTTAATGCACTATGACGGCAACTTAAGAGTGAGTATCGGGACAGCTTTTTCTGCTAACAACTTTGCTGAGTTGATATATTCTTTAGGCAGAACAAGTTATCATTATTATCAGGTTCAGGGGTATACACAAGCAGATACTGCCGATGTTACCGATTTGGACCTTAATTCGCTGAGTCTCTCTTATGAAATGAATACACTGGACAGAAAACATTTTCCCTCCAGTGGATCAAATTTTCGTTTAAAAGCTCAATTTGCTGCAGGTAACGAATCATTCCAGCATGGGTCCGTCCCCCCGACAAGACAAAATTATAAAGACAATCATTATTATTTAAAACTGCATGCAAAATATAAAAATTACAGAAATATAAGCAGCAATTTCAGACTTGGATTATACGGGGAAGGTGTAATTTCAAATATGCCTTTTTTTGGTAATTATACCTCCACAATATTTCATGCTCCCGTATTTCAACCTACTCCTCACAGCAGAACACTATTTCTTGAGAATTACCGGGCACACTCATTTGTTTCAGCCGGTATGATCCCTGTTTTCAGGATAAGAGATTCTTTCCATTTTAGACTTGGAGCTTATATTTTTCAGCCTTATAAACATATCCATGAAGATGAAAATTATAAACCGGTATACTCAGAGAGCTTCACCAATCCACGTTTTACCGGAAATGCCGCATTGGTTTACCATACTCCACTCGGACCTGCCTCGTTAAGTGTAAATTATTATAAAAGAGATGGAAAACAATTTTGTTTCCTTTTTAGTTTCGGGTATATAATGTTCAACGATAAGACAGGAGAGTAAATTTTTAATTATATCTATCTTTGCGTTTAATTAATATTTTATGTCTTATAAGAGAAATTCCGTTTATTATTTCGGGAAAAAAGTAGGTGTAATAGCGATTATCAGCAATATTTTACTTTTTTTTCTAAAATACTGGGCAGGGGTAGTAAGTTCATCCGTTGCACTTGTAGCTGATGCATGGCATACGATCTCAGATTCGCTTACTTCCTTGATTTTACTTGCAGGTTTGTCAGTTGCCTCTAAACCACCCGACAAAAATCACCCCTTCGGGCATGGAAGAGCAGAATTGGTTTCTTCTTTTGTAATTGGTTTAATTTTATTTCTTATTTCTGTTAAGTTTTTTCATGATTCAATCGGAAGGATCGCTGAAAAGGAGCAGGCAAATTATGGAACAGTTGCAATTATTGTAACGACAATCTCTTTGCTAGTAAAAGAAGGTTTGGCTCAATTGAGCTTTAAAGCTTCAAAAAGTGAAAATTCAAATTCATTGAAAGCAGACGGCTGGCATCATCGAACCGATGCACTCTCAAGTTTAGTCCTTTTAGCGGGAATTTTTCTCGGAAATTTCCTGTGGTGGATAGACGGAGCATTAGGAATATTTGTTGCATCTTTGATTTTGTATGCAGCTTATGTTGTTATAAATGACAGCGTACGTCCTCTTTTTGGGGAGCCTCCCTCTGATGAGACTGTTAATAAAATTAAAAAGATAGGAAAAGAGATTTACGACGGTGATTTAAGACCACATCACTTTCATATACATTCATATGGCAATCATACAGAAATTACTTTTCATGTGGAGTTGCCCTCTAACATGGAGATCAGGGAAGCAGACAAAATTATATCTGAATATACCGGAAAGATAAGAGAGCAAATGGATATTTTTGCCACTATACGCGTTGACGAAAATAAAAACAAATAGTAATTGAACCCTCTTAAAAGATTAGCAGGAGAAACAGCAATTTATGGATTCAGCAGCATTGCGGCTCGCATATTGAATTATTTGCTAGTTGTATTATATACCAGGGTTTTTACAGCTGAACTGTATGGTGTAATAAATGAGTTATATGCGTATGCTGCTTTTTTGATCGTGATATTAACATATGGTATGGAAACTGGGTTTTTCCGGTTTATCAATAAATATGTTGATCAGATTAAGATTTTCTCCACTACTCTGTTTTCACTTTTTATTTCTTCAGTATCTTTTATTATCCTTTTATTTTTAACCCATGAGCATATCGCCTTGGTGCTCGATTATGAAATGTATTCCAATTTAATCTTAATGCTCGGGATAACGGTTGCGGTAGATGCCTTTTCTACCATCCCCTTTGTAAAGCTTCGTTCCGAAAACCGTGCTGTTCGTTTTGTTACTCTTAAGGTTTTCAACATAGTTGTGAATATAACCTTTAATTTGTTTTTTTTGCTTTTATTGCCTCAGATTAAAGCATCAAGTCCAGATTCTTTTATATTATTTATATATGATTCTTCTTTCGGTATTGGCTATGTTATCCTTTCCAATCTTATTGCCACAATACTTACACTTATTTTATTAATAAAAGAGATCGCAAAGTTCAGACCTGTTGTATCGTTTTCAGTATTGAAAAATATGCTGGGTTATTCTGTGCCATTACTTGTCAGTGGTCTTGCAGGAACAATTAATGAGAGTATAGACCGCATTTTACTTCGCTGGAGACTCCCCGAGACCATAAATGCCCAGGAACAACTGGGAATATATGGCGCAAATATCAGAATTGCAGTTTTGATGATTCTCTTTATTCAAACTTTCAGGTATGCTGCAGAACCTTTTTTCTTTAATTATCAAAAGCAAAAGGGTTCCAAAGAGTTATATGCGCAAGTAATGAAATATTTTGTGATTTTAGGGATATTCATATTTCTGGGGATAACACTTTTTATTGATTTCTTTAAGCATATAATCGGAAGTGATTTTCACGAAGGCTTGTCAATTGTACCTATTGTTTTAGTTGGCAATTTGTTGCTGGGAGTCTATTTTAATTTATCAATCTGGTACAAGCTAACCGATATGACCAGGTATGGTGCATATCTTGCTATACTCGGTGCGTTAGTAACGATAATCATAAATTACACTTTAATTCCTGTTTACGGTTATATTGCTTCTGCCTGGGCTCATGTTGCCTGTTATTTGGTGATGTGTGTTTTATCTTACAATTTGGGAAAAAAATATTACAAAATACCCTATGATTTCAATAGAATTGTTATTTATTTTATTGCCGGAGGCTTGATATATTTTACGTATTGTAATGTAAATATTGAGGTACCTGTGGCCAGATATTTGTTTAGCTCTTTGTTAATAGCGATTTATTGTTTGTTAGTATATTACAGGGAAAAAGATGAAATTTTGCATTATAAGTAGGCAATGTGAATCCCCCGTCACTCCCTGACAGACAAACTTTCAGCATTTGTCAGTAGTTATATTTAATAAAATATTTTACCAATCAAATAATATTAGGGTATAGTTGCAAAATTGAATGTGTATCATTTAAATAGGGTCTGCTGATTTTCTATAAAATAGAGGTTATACTGTTGATAAACAAGACAATATGTTGATAAAATGAGTGAAAAATGCAAGGAAAAGTGAAGGGTTTATGGTATTTTAGCT
>PWHJ01000241.1 GCA_003554865.1 Bacteroidota bacterium
GCATCGATCTCGCCTTCAGTGACAACCACCCGTCTTCCTTTGGTTCGCCACAGGTGCTGCCCAAACAACTGCACTCCTTTTGATTCCCCGTACCAGGGAAACTCCTTATCAGCAGTGCGTATGTGTTGAGCCACTGTATTGCCTTCCTGATCATTGTATGGGGCAACTTGGACAACCTTGCCTTTGATCTCAGCGACCGTGTACCTGAACAATTCACATGTATCTTGACGTATCTTCCTTTTATTGAGCGGTCTGCACTCACCAGGATCTATTAAACCTTTAATTTTTTTACTCATCCTTTCTGGTCTCCTGTCTCCTGATGGTGGTGTGTATCTTTCACATGAAAAGCAGTAAAGACTGCCGTCACTGTAGCTCACGCTTGCATCGCTTGAACCACAGTGACTGCACGGACCTTTACCAGTTACCTCTGAGTTTTGAAGTTGACTCTTACCCATTTGGTATCCTTTGCTGGAATGCGATATATGGTGGTTGCCTTCTTGACGCCGGGGAAGTAAGCCTTCTCGATTTCAATAGGGACACCGGCATCCTTCAGCAGTGAGATCACCTTGGTTAAAGACATGACATTCAGGTAGGTGATGGACTCCCGCAGGGATATGCCCCCGCTGTATATCCAATCAAACACCTGTGCCATTTGCCCTGAAAGGTATTTAATGGTAGGCAACAGGTCATAACTCATCATCCACTGAGGGTCTCCTCCTGTATCTAATGGACGAACACGATACACAACGTCATCGAGGATGTTGTTGCTTTCAATGACCACACATCTGGTGAACAACGGAATGTTGTGGTAGCAAGTGTCTGATTTCTTGCTGACAAATACGGTCTGGCCTGGGTAAAATTTACGATTGTTCATTTTAAATCTCCTTGATTTGATTAAGGGCCTTAACAGGCTGATAGTTTTATTTTTTGAAACGAATTGTTTTCCATTGATGGAGCTTTTCCGGCGGCAGATCGCCACCATCTTGTTTTTCCAACCATGCCTCGATGTCCATGCTTGGGCAGTCTTTGGCAACTCCAGGCAAGTCCCGGTGTCCGATAATGTCCACCATGCGGGTTTGTTGCCTGTAAATCGTCAGTTGAAGGTCGGTGATGAGATCATGAAGCACATTAAGCTGTTCTTCAGTGAAGTTCTTCTCAGCTATGAACTCTTCATCGACTCCCCCGACAAGGACGATGCCTATCGAGTCATGGTTGTGTCCTCTGGCATGTGCGCCAGCACGGTTAAGGGGTCTGCCGGTTTCCACCGTGCCGTCCCTGCGGATGACGTAGTGGTAGCCGATCTTGAAATAGCCATCCAACCTATGCCACCTGTCGATATCTGCCGCACCGATGTCCATACTGGGCGGCGTAGCGGAACAGTGGATAATTATGGTTGTGATCAGCCGTATTATGGTTTCTGACATTTTTTGAATTTCCTTATCGCCGCAATCTTGTTGAGATCTGCGGGTTCGTTGAGCCAATCCTCCGGTATTGTTTTGGTTGCGTATTTAAACCCAAACTTTTCACACCACATTCCATAACTGGTGCTGCTCTTCTTAGAGATACGGGTATTTGCATTGGAAAAAAGGAACCGTATGTCCAGGTTTGGGTGCTGCTCTTTGATGAGCTTCATTTTCTTCCGGTCTTCAGATACGAATCGGCCTTTGGTTTCTATAATGACCCCCGACTCCAGCACGAAGTCAGGGGTGTATTTAGCCATCCTCGCCGGGACCTCATAAACCAGCACATGCTCCTCAAAAGTGAAGGCAACACTTGCGCTGTTGAGATCCGCTGCAATCTTCTCTTCCAAACCAGACCGAAACCCATACTTCTTACCGACCTCTTTAGAAGTCAGTTTCTTTGTCATCGTCGGTCTGGGCATCACTGTTGTCTCCATTTGTGTTGGTGGGTGTTTCTTCGGCGCAGTCGTTCTCATCGAATGCGTACCCTTCTTCTTCGCCGAATCCGAATTCATCAGCTTTTGCGCCGCTACCAAGAACAAGTTCAAGGATCTGTACCGCTTCCAGACGCAGGGATGCACCGCATTTACCGGCCCGGTAATAGGGGTTGACAGTGAGCGCAACCTTCATAATCGTGCCAGACCAGATATCCAGGTTGCCCTTGATGGGTTTACCGGATGCATCAAAGATCTTCGGGCGCATTGCCCATGCCTTGCCGGTCTTCTTGCTGACACCGGATGCGATCATCTTGATATTGAACTGCCATTCACCTGTCTCCGAACCATCCTCGTCCTCGACCTTCTTGTACGAGGTGTCCTGCCAGGGGATCTTTTTGGCTTTGGGTTTTTCCTTGAGGAACATGTCTGCTGCTTCCTTCTCTGCCCGTTCGATAAGCTTGAGCAGTTCCTGGGAGTCTTTTTCAGCCAGGACAAGCTTGACGCTGTAGGTTCCATCGTCGTTATACTTGGTGTCAGGCGTGATCAGCTTGGGCCACATGGCCTTGCCAGCGGGGGTGGTGTATACTTCCGTTTTCTCAGCCATTATTCTTGTTCTCCTTCATCATCAAAATTTACGATCATTCCACGGCATCCCGCCTCAATCATCAGATCCACAGGCACTGCGATGTCGTTGTCCATGAGATGGTCCACTGTTGCTTCCAACAGTTCATCATCGAAATCTACAGGGCTTACATCTGCATCCAGAAGGACTGCGCCCCATGCTCCAAGTTCCATGTCTTCCATTA
>PWHJ01000228.1 GCA_003554865.1 Bacteroidota bacterium
CGTGGACTTTGATGTGGATCTTGTCTCCTTTTTCGGAAACCTGTGGTTTATCTTCTGTGGAATATCTGAGGAAGATGACGCCGTTCTGTTCCTGCACATCCGCATAATACTCCTCTTCGTTTTTACCGAATACTCTCATATCTTTGTAAAGTATGTAAACGTTGGAATCGGGATATCTTTCCTTTATCGCCTTAGCGTTCTTAAGAGAATTTCCGCAGCCCACTCTGCAGCACCAAGGTCTTTCTTCTTCCATGGCACCCACACAGTTGATGAATACCACGTTTTCAGGATCCTCTAAAGAATCTTTATCAAGGGCCTGGTCCAGCTCCATCTGCGTCATGATCCTATCGTCCCCTTCATAGTTATAGAAATCGTCGGGGTCTATCTCTTTGAAGCCCGTGGTTAAAACGATGGTATCGCTTTCGATCACTTCTCCGTTGCTCAAAGTCAATTCATAATTACCTACGTAACCTTCTACCTCTTGGACCTCAGTGGATGTTTTTACCGTGATATTATCTTGATCTTCGATCCTATGAGACATGTTCCTGGCGAGTTCACCCGCGTCTATATCAGATGGGAATAAAGTGTTCACCCTGTTCAACTTACCCCCGAGTTTATCCTCTCTTTCTATCAAAGTGACTTCTTGACCTGCATCCGCCATGCTCAGGGCGGTCTGCATCCCTGCAGGGCCTCCACCGATGATAACTGTTTTATCTCCGACTTCTATCTCGTGTTCTTTGAGTGCCGCTAACCGCTTCGCTTTGGAGACCGCCATCTTGGTGAGACGCTTCGCTTTTTCCGTAGCTTTCTCTGGATCATCGCTGTGTACCCAGCTGCATTGATTCCTTATGTTAGCCATCTCCAACAGATAACGGTTCAAGCCGATCTCTTCCAAAGTATCTTTGAAAAGTTCTGCATGAGTCCTCGGGGAGCAAGCGGCCACAACGAAACGATTGAGCTGGTGTTCCTCCACCGCCTCTTTAAATTCGGCTTGAGCGTCTTCAGAACATGCGAAAGTAGGATCGGAAACGTATCTGACTTCAGGTATATCTTTGATGCTTTTCATCACTTTTTCAACGTCAAGATAGTTAGCTATATTCTTGCCGCAGTGGCAGACGAAAACTCCTATACGTGGTTCCTCTTCAGTTATATCCCTCTCTTCAGGTTTTTCCGGCTTGCCTTTCCTTCTCCTTCCTTTGAGCGGCTGTAACGCCTTTGCAGCGGCTCCACTGGCCTGTGCCACACTGTCAGGGATATCTTTCGGAGACTGGGAACAACCCGCGAGATAGATACCGTCTCTCGTCGACTCCATGGGTGCGGTCAATATGTCTTTAGATTCAAAGAAACCGTGCTCGTCGACTTCGATACCCAAAATCTCGGCAAGTTTTTCATTACCTTTAGAAGGAACTATGGCGGAAGAAAGTACCACCATGTCGACTTTGTTAGTTTTCACTTCGCCTTTTTCAGTATCTTCATACTCTACGGCTAACTTGTCGTCTTCGGTCTTGTATACTCTAGAAGGTCTTCCCCTCCTGTAATTGACTCCATTTTCCTGTGCCTTCTCGTAGTACTGCTGGAAATCTTTACCGTAGGCTCTTAGGTCCATGTAATGTATGTACGGCTCGATATCGGGGTTGTCTCCTTTGGTTATGGAGGCTTCTTTTGTCGCGTACATGCAGCATACCCTAGAACAGTAAGGCATACCTTTTTGTTTGCACCTGGAGCCGACGCACTGTATCCATGCAACTTTTTCCGGCGCTTTACCGTCAGAGGGTTTCAAAATATTTCCTTCAGTAGGACCGGAAGAGGATAATAATCTTTCATATTCTAAAGCGGTGACAACATCGTCGTACTGATCATAACCGTACTCTTCTCTCCACTCGTCCGGCTCCATCATCTCGAAACCAGTTGCGATTATGATACTTCCAACGTCGAGCTTTATCTGTTCCGACTTCTCCAAGAAATGTATCGCCTCAGCATCACAGACTCGCTCACAGGCGCCGCAGCCCACGCAGTTATCATAATCTATGGTGTATGTTAACGGGACCGATTGAGGATATTCAACATATATCGCCTTTCTTGTGGATAGTTCCTCGTCGAACTCGTTGGGGATCTCTACGGGGCAGGAGTCAGCGCAGTCTCCACAGCCGGTACACTCGCTGGGATCGACGTATTTTGTTCTTCTCCAAACGTCGACGTTGAATCCGCCGGCGCTGCCGCTCATATCCTTCACTTCGGAATAAGTCAAAAGTTCGATGTTTTCATGTCTACTGGTCTCCACCATCTTTGGCGCAGAGATACATATAGAACAGTCATCGGTCGGAAAAGTCTTATCTAATTTTACCATGTTCCCTCCGATACTCGGCTTTCTGTCAACGATCACAACTTCGTAGCCTTTATCCGCTAAATCAAGGGCCGACTGAACACCGGATATCCCCCCGCCGATCACCAAGACGTCTTTTTTCATCTCTTTCATTTTAACTACCTTCTTAATTTACTCTTATCAGGTTAAAGGGGTCTTTTAATCGGGGTGACTATTGAAGGGGGTAATAAACCCTTTGGGAGTTTAATAGATGAAAGCAGAACTGTCATCGAAAAACTGATAATAAACTAGGTGACTTAACCAGATGGGTAACATGTCTCAAAAGATAAATATCATCGTAGACGATGTGGAGCTTCAGGGTGAGCTTGGAGATA
>PWHJ01000207.1 GCA_003554865.1 Bacteroidota bacterium
AGGATACCAGACGTTAGAAGTAGAATATCGAGAGAACTTGGTGGAAGAGACGGACCTTACAGATAAGTATTATGAGAATGAGACCGCAACTGCTGTTACCACAGTAAATAATGAGAGTACACTGGAATTGACTGTCGAGATGTTCATGTCTTCTCTGACAGGTTATGGAAGTTATCAAACCAAAATATGGCTTAGTGCTGAAGGTGAATTCTCTAGTGAATTGAAGACCGATGAGATCAAGTTGACGGCTCGAGGGTTAGATGGAAAAAACACTAGCGAGAACTTATTAGATTTCTTAACGGGTTACAACGAAGGCCCTAATGCTAGCTTCGTTGGCTGGGAAGAAACTGAGAAAATAAATCCAGGTACAAGAGGAGAACACGAAGCATTCATTACGTTTGATGTGGAAGAAGGTGAATTCCATATCAAAACGATGGTTCAGATTAGTATCGATGAAACAAACATAGGCGATGAGTATTCGTATCAGTTCCAAGGTGTCTTAGGTGGTCTTTCTGAAGGCGTGACTTCAACTGTTGAGGTAACATTTCTAGAGAGGTGAGTAAGTAATGAAGATTAAAATCATCGCTTTATCGGTAGTAATTGTGTTATCTTTGATGGTGATTCCAGTTAGTGACTCTGCATCTGCTGATGAAAGTCTCACAGGAGAGGAAGTTCACGATGCTGTATATTTCCAAAGTGGAGATACACCGGACATGGATGGTTATAACCTTGCTGTAGAGCAGGATATCGATGTAGATAATTTCTGGTGTGGCGAATGGTATGGAGTGGAGTATGAACTAGAAAACGCAATATCACTAGATGTAGATGTAATTGATACTAACAGTATGGAGATAAATGGTACGGATCATACAGAAATAAAAGTGAGAGTGACAGCGGATGCCTACGCAGAAGGTGTAGTAACACCAGGCATACATAATTATAATGGATATGGAATCAATTTAGCAGGTGAATTCACAAGTGAAGATCCAAACGCAGATGAGTGTAAGCTTCATGTTTTGACTGGTTATAATCATGGAACAAATACGATAGGTGATAACTGGTATGAGCAGGAGGAAGGTGATGAACCTAGCTTGGATGTTAAGGACTTTTTCGAAGAGGCAGCATGGACATTTGCTGATGAAGTGAGTCCTGTTCCTATCAGCTGGGCTAGTATAGTATATGAGGATGTAGATGCTAGTAGAACTAATTTGAAGGGAGATGCTACCGATTTTGGTGAAGAAGCATTTATTGAGTTTCAAAATGAAATAGAGGAAAGTATAACTGATTCCACTTATCAAGCTTCAACAGTATTTGAATTTGATATGCCCCACGATGCTGAGGGATACACTCTCCACCTTTCTGCTCAAAATCTTATTGGGGCTCGGTTAGACGGCGGATCTTTACAAAACATACACGAAAGCGCCGAAGCTTCGGTAGAGATTCCGATCAAGAACGCGGAGATAGAAGAAATAGAGTCGGAAAACAAGGATTCAGATCCTCACATATCAGGCGAGAATTTTGCAAGTTTAGATGATGAGATCACGATGAAGTTCGAGCTGACTCCTTCTGGCACTTTCGTGGCACAGGAAGAGAAAGTACCTCCTCCTGAGGCACCGAAGGTTGATCTTACCGTAGATTGGGGTGCATCACAAGAGGAAGAGATTGTCAAAGAAGGATGGAAACCGTATCACTGGGAATATGCAGGATACGGACAAGAACCAGATGGCTATTATGAAGGAGATCTTTCAGAAGAAGATATACAGGTTAATTCCGATCAATATGGAAACGGAGACGAGCTAAATATGCCGCATTTCCACTGGTATGAGAGGGTAGATGACGAAGCAACTCCTCTGCACGTTTATGAGGACTTGGAAGGACTAGGTCTTGATGAAGGTGAAGAAATGGGGATCACAGTTGAAATTACGGTGGAAGTGTTAGACGAATACGGCGGCTGGGAAGAATCGATTGGATATGAGGTCACCATTGAGCGTGAAGAAGACGATAACGGCGGCGGTGGTGGGGGAGGTGGCGATCCACCACCCAATCTTCCTTCAGGAGATGATACGTAGTTTGAAGAGAAGTAGTACGTACAACTAGAACAACACTTTTCTTCCATCAAACCCTCTTCCTTCCCCCTTTTTTACAGATGATGGTCGATGTTGAATTTATTCTGGATGATGTTTTCGATATGGGTCAACCATGTTGAAGAATGGTAAATCGATCTGATTTAGTAGTTTGTCAGCCATCTAATTTGCTGAGCAGTCGTATAATACCCTTTTATTCACAAGGCTACTATGGCTACAGCAGTGATAGGGGCGGGGTGCAGGAGTTTCTTCGGTATATCAAACAGATGATGTTGCAGGTTTGATGTGCAAGTTCATCCATCCAACTTGACTGTTTATAGATTACACGTAAATCTGAACCGTGCTAAAATCAATATTGAATTAAATATAATAACGAGAATATATATTCTAAAACACCGATATATATATATGGACAGGTAGTCCTTTATGTATTGTCGAGAGTGATAAGATATCAAGTGAGATATCCGAAAAGAATAAAGCACGGATGATGGTGATACCGATCGTAGCGATGCTGGCGGTGACGATGGTCGTCGCCGGGTGGCAGTATGAAGAGCAAGTAGAGATAGATGTAGACGAAGGATATGAAGAGATGGCCGTGACAGTTCCTCC
>PWHJ01000192.1 GCA_003554865.1 Bacteroidota bacterium
TATTGTGTTTTGGATTACACTGTTAATATACTAATATTCTGTATATTAACATAAGTACCATGCTGCTTTTTTTATCTTTTTTTGCTGTTTTTTAGCATATTAATTTAGTGCGAAACTTTAGAAAATTATATCTATTGCGATTTCGATTTTTATTGCTTTTAAATCCTATATAATATATACAGCAGCAGAACCGCTTGTATTTGAAATCGTTTTTCCGGATTCTCTCGCCAGCAACCATGGATTTGGTGTATTGTTGAATACTCTGGAGCAATATTTGAAGTTCAGGGTTGACCAGTTAAGCAGGCTTACAATACTTTTCGCCGGACTGCCTGCTCCATTATTCTTGTTTTATTCATTTTCCCATGGAAGCAAAACAGGTATGGGTAACTTCTCTAATTGTTTTTTGATTTTTCTCGGGCTTTTTTTTGCATCCGTTTCGACCGACAACATTTTTGTGCTGGTATTTTTGTGGGGGATTTGCGGGCTTATTGCTTATTTGGTTATTCCTGCATATGACCAGGAAAGTGCTTCCACTGCAAAAAAGTATTTGATAATGTTCGGTGCTTCTCATGCCATAATGACAACAGGAGCCGTAATGACTTTTATTTTCGGCAGTTCTGCTAATATCTCGGACTTAATGCTTGAGACAGGACCTTCAAAGATAAATGCGGCGTTTATGGCTTTTATGGCTGGGAGCTTGTTCAAAGCCGGAATATTTCCATTTCACTCCTGGCTGCCTTCGTATACTTATAAAGCACCGTCAGCTTATTCATCATTTCTGCCTGTTTTTGCTGAAAAGCTTCTGGGAGTATATTTGTTAGTCAGGATATGCCACTATATTTTCATAATATCAGATCCGTTACGCATATCAGTTTTGGCACTTGGAAGCCTGACCATAATTTCCTGTGCCATGATGGGGTTAATTCAGTCTGACTACAAAAAGGCACTGGGATTTAATTCTGCATTACAAGGAGGATATGTTGTTTTGGGAATCGGAACGGGTAGTGTGGCCGGTCTTATAGCTGCTTTACTTTATATGCTTAATTTTATTATTGCCAAAAGCGGTTTGCTTATGGTGGCCGGCAATATGTCAGTTAAGACCGGAACAACCCATGTCTCCGAACTGGGGGGATTTTCAAAAAAAATGCCGTTAAATTCAATTTGTGCTGTAATACTGGCTTTGTCAGTATGCGGATTCCCTCCCTTTGGGGGATTTGTACCTTTGCTTATATTGTACCGTGACATAATTGAGACTGGTTTGCTTGAAGGGACTTCTGCCACCAGCCTCCTGTGGGTTGTTTGGCTTGCGGCGGCTATGGCAGGGACGGCTTTGAGCATTACAGGTTTTGCAAGGTTGAACAAGGGAATCTTTGTTGGCAGGAAATTTGGAAAGTTGAAACAATTTGTGGGTGAACCAGCCTCCTTGATTCCTCCTGTATTGTTTTCCTTTTTGTCTTTTTTTGTCGGTTTGTTCACCCTTTTGTGGCTTATATCTGAAATATTTTCCAAAGTAACCGGACCCTATGTGTATACTTTTGATGTTTACTGGGTGGTTGCCGGATTGCTAATTTTTTTGTCAATTTTTTCCGGGTTTATTCTATACCGTGCTATGGAGACTTTCAGCTTTCCGCGAAAATCACTCTTTTTTTCAATGTTTTATAGCATGGCTTATAGCGGCTATCTTGACTTGTATTACCTTTTTGGAAGGTTAATTTTTATTGCAAACAGGGTTTTGAGCAGGCTGCATGACGGAGTACTGCAGACGTATCTGGCATGGGTTATAGCTGGCTTGATTTTACTGTTGATAATACTTTAAAATTAAAAAAACTATGGAAAATCTGCTTGTTATACTGCTGGTTATGATGATAGTAGCGGCTATTATGGCTATCCACGCAAAGGACCTTTTGTCTTCCTTAATAGCACAGGGTTTTGTCGGGTACGGACTGGTCATATGTTTTATATTGTTAAGGGCTCCTGATCTGGCTATTGTTCAAATTGTGGTAGAAACGGTTACATTGATAATAATGGTCTCTGTCCTTCATGACAGTACAAGAAAAGAGATTCAGGTGCCAGCTGGCAAAAGGGACATTTATACATACTCGCTTTCTTTCGTCCTTGTGGGTTTAATGTTATATTATTTCAACAGGGCTATTGCAACTTTAAACCCTTTTGGTGACCATGCTCTGAGGATGTCAGATTTTTATGCAAGGGAGGCTGTTGAATTATCGGGAAGTACTAATCTTATTAAAGGTGTGTTATGGGATTTCAGGGCTCTTGATACATTTGGGGAAGCTACTATATTATTTGCAGCAGCTGCAGGGGTGATGGCAATATTGAGGATAAAAGGAAGAAAGGAGTGACGGGGGATCACAGACAGTTATTTTGCAAGAAGTGCAATTTATCGGTAAATGATTTTAAAGTTTAAGTGATTGACTGTAAAAATTTTTTTGATTATGAGAGGCATGTCAATAATTGTAAAAAAGGTTGTTCAGCTTATGAGTGCCTTGATATTTGTTTTTGGATTGTATATAGTTTCACACGGTCATATTGACCCGGGAGGAGGGTTTACAGGGGGGGTTGTTCTTGCAGGATCTTTCATTGTGTTGATATTGGCTTACGGAGTTGATTATTTTAAGCTTAAAAAACAAAAAGAAATAACCTCCTTGTTTGAAAATGTGTCAATTTTGATCTTGCTGCTTTTCGGGCTTTCAGGTCTTTTTGCAGGTAGTTTTTATTTTTTTAATAATTACCTTTCCCCTGGCGCCCCTGGCACCTTAATCAGCGGAGGATTAATACCTTTTTACAATTTATTTATCGGAATTAAGGTTGGAGCAACAATGTTTGTAATATTTCTGGCACTTACAATTTATAAGGAGGAGGCATCTAAATGACTTTGTATTTACTTTGTTTTGTCCTGTTTATGGTTGGAATTTACGGGGTGCTCACACGCCGTAATCTGATTAAAATAGTAATTTCCCTTACTATAATGGAGTTTAGTATTTTTTTAATGCTGGCGCTTGTAGGTTATGTTTCAGGCGGCCAGGCTCCTCTTGTATTAGACCCGGAAACACCCTATGTTCAGGTTGTGGATCCCCTGCCGCAGGCTATGGTGCTTACCACTTTGGTGATTGCACTGGCAACCAATTCTATGCTCCTTACAATGGCAATCAGGTTGTACAAAAAATACGGGACTTTTGATATAAGAAAAATTAATGAATTGAAGGGGTGAATATGGAATCATGGGTTATAACTTTGTTTTTTGTTTTGCCTTTTTTTTGTGCATTTGTTAACCCGCTTGCAGACCGGATTTTCCCGGGTGTTCAGAGGGTGCTGACCACAGTTATGACTTTTGCTTTGCTCATTCTCACTATTTTTGTATGTTTTTATCATCAGCAGACTATTGTATATGCTGTTGGGGGATGGAAGCCTGTTGGTTCGGTTCCCATAGGGATTCACCTTGTTTTGGACGGATTGAGTGGATTTATGTTGCTTATGATCAATCTAATTGGTTTTTTTTCAGCCTTTTATGCCATTGATTATATGAAAGAATATACGGGGGGAAAGTATTTTTATGTTTTAATTTGCCTTATGATAGCCGGCATGAACGGGGTAGTCCTTTCAGGGGACCTTTTCAATATGTATGTTTTTATGGAGTTGGCTGCAAAGTCTTCCTACGCGCTCGTTGCCTTTGGATTAAGAAAGGATGAACTTGAGGCCTCATTTAAATATCAGGTTTTGGGAGGAATGGCATCTTTGCTGATTCTTTTCGGTATAACTATGCTTTACTGGAAAACCTCCACTTTGAATATGGCTGATATTTCAAATTTGCTTCAAAATTCAGATAACGATGCATTTATACTTTTTGTACAGTTGATACTTATTACAGGATTTGGTGTTAAGTCAGCCCTTATACCTTTTCACGGGTGGCTTCCTGATGCTCACTCTTCTGCACCATCTCCCGTTTCGGCAATACTTTCCGGAGTTTTAATTAAAGCATCTGGAATTTATATATTGATGCGTCTGTTTATTAATGTTTTTCACCCCGATGAATATATAGCACTGGTTATAGCAACATTAGGGGGAGTGTCAATGTTTGTTGGTGCTCTTTTAGCTGTTGGAGCGTTGGATGTCAAGCGTCTTCTTGCATACAGCAGTATAAGCCAGGTAGGTTATGTGGTTATGGGACTGGGACTGGGAATGACCGTGATTGCAAAAGGTGAAGATGCTTCAGCAGCTGCGCTTACATTTACCGGGGCTCTTTTTCATATGTTCAATCACTCTGTGTTTAAAGGTCTACTATTTTTAAATGCCGGGTCTGTTGAATATGCAACGGGTGCAAGAAACATGAAACAAATGGGGGGGCTTGCAAAATATATGCCTGTAACTTTTGCCTCGACTTTCGTTGCATCTATGTCAATTGTCGGCATCCCCCCATTTAACGGATTTTTCAGCAAACTGCTAATAATTGTTGCTGCAATAAACGGCGAATACTATTTTAGAGCTGCACTTGGGATTATAGTAGGTGTAATAACCCTTGTAACTTTTGTTAAATTTCAAGTTTATACCTTTTATGGCAAGCCGGCTTTTGTATCTGATTTTGGAGAATCTCCCACTTTTATGAAAATTTCCATGATCTCCCTTGTAGTTCTCTGTTTTGTATTGAGCATTCTGATTATACCGGAAGTGAGATCCCTGGTCATTGACCCTGCATTAGATACTCTTTTGGAAACAAACGGATATTCAACCAAAATGCCTGGATCATGAGATTTGTGTCAATATTTATAATATCGTTTATTTTCTGGTTGATCCTTACATTTTCACTCAGATTAGAATCAATAGCTACGGGTCTGGTTGTTGCCGGACTTACAACAATTTTTTTTGGCAGGTTTTTTTACCGTTCTTCTTATAAATTATTGGAACTTCAGCGTTATTACTGGCTGTTTCTTTTCATTCTGGTTTTTATAAAAGAATGTGTAAAAGGGAACATTGATGTTGCCGGAAAGATTTTACATCCCCGAATGCCTGTAAGACCTGCAATTGTTAGGGTTCCTGTAAGGCTGGAGTCTTCATTTGCGCGCACCATGCTTGCATGTACCATTACAATGATACCGGGAACAATTGCTGTAGATCTGGTTTACAATGATTTGTATGTGCACTGGATCTGCATGGATACGGATAATTCTGAGGGTTACTCAGCAAAAATAACTGGCAGATTTGAAAAATATATTGAAAAAATATTTGAATAGATATGGTTGAAATTCTTCTTTACATACAAATAGGGTTATGCCTCTTGCCCCTATACAGGATAATAAGAGGGCCGACAATTGGTGACAGAATTGTGGGGATTAATATGATAGGTATTTTAGTTACCGGGATTTGTATAATTCTGATTTTTTTCACCGATCAGCCTTTTTTAATGGATGTGGTTATCGGCTGGATCATATTTAATTTCATAAGTACGCTGACAATTGCAAAATATTTTGAAAACAAAAAATTTAATGAGTGAACTGATAAGTACAATTTTTATTGCAGCAGGCATCTTGGCTAATTTTGTAAGCTCTTTAGGGGTGGTACGCTTTCCCGATGTATATAACCAGCTCCACTCTGCAACAAAAAGCCTTACAATTGGGATATGCTTTATGTTGGTTGGAGTTGTCATAAGATATGGTTTTACCGGAATAGGGGTAAAAGCTTTGTTAGCCATTCCTCTGATTTTTTTTACTTCTTCTGTTGCAACACATGCTCTCTCAAAAGGGATGTACAAATTTGGCATCATGCCCGGAGAAAAAACGGTCAGGGATGATTACAATGAGGTTTGTAAATAGGATTATAACCGGATTGCCTGCAAAAAAATCTCCGGCATGGCCGGAGATTATATATAGAAAAAGGGTGGAAGACCGGACTTGAACCGGCGACCTTCAGATCCACAATCTGACGCTCTAACCTGCTGAGCTACATCCACCATGTTTAGCAAAATGCAAAGATAATTAAATCTTTTAAAAATGTAAAAAACATCGCAGCTGATTTTATACCGGGTACATTCATAAAGTTACAGCCTGAGCATTATAACTGAATTTTTACATTTATTTTAAAGGCCGGCAAGCTGACAGGTAAATTATTCTTGATTTCAGTTTGCATATTAACACCCAATTATATAAATTTGCACCCTGTTAGTTTGTAGCTTACAAGTGTACATGTGTAGGCAATAAATTAAAGGTAAGGCTGTTTTACAGAAAAAAGCAAATAATTCAAAATATTAATTATAACTATGAAAAAAGGAATTCATCCGGAAAATTACCGCTTTGTGGTTTTTAAGGATATGTCAAATGACCATTATTTTATTTCCAGGTCAACGGCGCCAACCAAGGAGACTATAAAGCTCGAGGACGGGAAGGAGTATCCTCTGGTCAAACTTGAGATATCCAATACTTCACATCCTTTCTATACCGGCAAGGTGAAGCTGGTGGATACTGCCGGACGCGTAGACAAATTTAGGAACAGGTATAAAAGTCACCTGGAAAAGAAAAACAAAAAGAAGTAATTGTTTGTGGCTAACGCTAAAACACATAAAAGCTCTGCAATTTGCAGGGCTTTTTTTTAATTTGTATGAAGATGAATTAAATTTGTTAATGTGAGCTCCACATAATTGCGGGGCAGACAAAGTTAAATAAACCTAATTTGTACGAATGCACATTATCCTTTTCGACGACCAAACATGGAAAACCCTGTGGCCTTTTACTCTCACCAGGCCTGTGGCGGCAGTGCGTGTTGGCATTTTAACCATCGGGGAAAAATGGGAGAAAATTTTCTCGGAAGAAGTATCTTATCTGACTGCTGATTATCTGCAAGCCAAATATAAGTATACTCCGGGGGATGATAATCTGTTTATTAACGGGTCTGTCCTTCCCGGTGATAACATTAAAAGGGAAATTGCTGACCTGAAAAACAATGAAGCCCTTGCTGGTAAAAATGGCGAGCTGATTGCAGTCAGACTGGACCGGGATCATGCAGAGGTTTTTTCACCTGATGAGCATAAAGATTATAATGTTAAGCAGGCGGCTTCCTCTTTCAAAGCAATCAACCGACCATGGGATATTTTTGCCATGAATGGCGATGAAATTTTTTCGGATTTCTCCATTGTTACAAAAGGAAGGACTTCGGCACCTCTTGGCTCAACTGTCAGCTTTACAGGGAAGGGTGATATTTTTGTTGAACCCGGCGCCAAAATTGAGCATGCTATAGTGAATACAGAAGAGGGGCCTGTTTATATAGACAAAGAAACCAAGATTATGGATGGGTCTCTTATACGGGGTCCTTTTGTGCTTGGCAGGGGTTCAGTGGTGAAAATGGGGGCAAAAATATACGGACCCACAACTATCGGACCTTTTTCCAAAGCAGGCGGAGAAATTAACAACTGTGTGATATTTGGCTATTCAAATAAGGCACATGAGGGTTTTCTGGGCAATTCGGTCATTGGTGAATGGTGTAATATAGGAGCGGATACAAATACCTCAAATTTGAAAAATAATTATGCTGATGTTAGGGTTTGGAGTTATATCGATGAAAAATTTATTGATACCGGACTGAAATTTTGCGGGTTATTTATGGGGGACCATTCAAAATGCGGAATAAATACCATGTTCAATACGGGAACTCTGGTTGGTGTTTTTGCCAACATATTCGGAAGCGGCTTTCCAAGAACTTTTATTCCCTCTTTTTCATGGGGAGGGGCCCATGGCTTTTCCACCTATAAGCTTGAAAAGGCCTTTGAGGTGGCGGGAAAAGTGATGGAAAGGCGTAATGTTGAGTTAAGCCCCGCTGACATGGATTTACTCGAAAATGTTTTTAAAGAGACGGAAAAATATCGAAGTGGTTAAGAGTTTAAAAAAACCTGTTTTGAACAAAAGAGTCCTGTTTTTTGTTTTGATTTTAAATGTTTTAGGATTAATAAATAATTGAATTAAATAGTTTTGAGTTTTTTGGATTAAACAGAAGGTTTTAAATTATGAGTAAAAAGTACAAAGGGGGCAGTTTGGACGATTTTATGGGAATGAATCCTTCAGATGAGGAATACGATTTTATGACCCTTATTTCTGAAGAAGATGAAAAGTCGATGGGAAAAACTCAAATACCCGAAGTTCTCCCTGTTTTGCCATTGAGAAACACCGTGCTCTTTCCCGGTGTGATAATACCTATTACAGTTGGGCGTGAAAAATCAGTTAAGCTTATACGTGAAAAATTTAAGGAAGATAAGATCATAGGTGTTTTGGCGCAAAGAGACCAGGATGTTGATGATCCCGGGGCAGGTGACCTTTACAGTATAGGAACCGTCGCACAGATTATAAAAGTTCTTGAAATGCCTGACGGAGCTACTTCCGTTATCATACAGGGAAAAAAGAGATTCGAGGTTGAAAAAATAATAGCTGAAACCCCCTATTTGCAGGCAAAGGTTAAGGCTTTACCGGAAATAAAACCTCCTAAAAAAGGACAAAAATTTGATGCCCTGATAGGTTCTTTGAGAGATCTTTCTGTGAAGATTATAAAATTATCCTCCAATGTCTCATCTGAAACATCTTTTGCGGTTAAAAATATTGAAAGCCCTTCCTATCTTATAAATTTCATCTGCTCCAACAGTGAGATGGATATCGCCGAAAAGCAAAGAATACTTGAAATAAGCGACCTTAAGAGGCGAGGAACAATTTTACTGGAGCATCTCATGCATGAGCTGCAAATGCTGGAACTTAAAAATGATATTCAGACTAAAGTGAAAATGGAGCTGGATCAGCAGCAGCGTGAATACTTGCTGCAGCAACAGATGAAAACCATTCAGAATGAGCTGGGAGGCAGTCCGGTTGAAAAGGAGATAGAGGAAATGCGCGAAAAGGGCAGCGGGAAGAAGTGGAGTAAAGAGGTTCAGCATGCCTTTGAAAAAGAGCTGGGGAAGCTTCAAAGGCTTAATCCTGCTTCCGCCGAATACTCAGTTCAGGTAAATTATATTCATTTAATGCTTGATCTGCCCTGGGGAGAATTTACAAAAGATAATTTTGATCTGAAACGGGCAAGGAAAATACTCGACCGCGATCATTTTGCCCTTGAAAATGTCAAGGAGAGAATTTTAGAACATTTAGCGGTTTTAAAACTTAAGGGTGATTTAAAGTCGCCGATTATCTGCCTTTACGGTCCGCCAGGAGTCGGAAAAACATCCCTCGGCAGGTCCGTTGCTTCAGCATTGGGAAGGAAATTTGTAAGAATGTCGCTTGGGGGGCTGCGTGATGAATCTGAAATACGGGGACACAGAAAAACATATATTGGTGCGATGTCCGGACGGATTTTACAGAATATATGCAAGGCCAAGACATCCAATCCGGTTTTTATGCTTGACGAAATAGATAAGGTGGGCAGAGATTTCCACGGAGACCCTGCATCTGCTCTTCTTGAAGTTCTGGATCCGGAGCAGAACATAGCCTTTCATGACAACTACCTGGAAATAGATTACGATCTTTCAAAAGTATTGTTTATTGCAACTGCAAATACTGTTAGTACCATTCATCCTGCTTTGCGTGACAGGATGGAGATGATTAATGTAAGTGGTTATATGGTTGAGGAAAAGAGGGAAATAGCTAAACGCCATCTTGTTCCAAAACAGCTTAAAGAAAATGGACTTTATCCTAAATCATTGACTTTTACAAACAGAATGCTGGAAAAAATTATTGAAGATTATACCCGTGAGTCAGGTGTACGTGACCTTGATAAGAAAATTGCAACTGTTACAAGGAGAATTGCAAAAAAGATTGCTTTGGAGGAGGAGTGCAACAAACGAATAAAAGTATCTGATATTCGTCATATTCTGGGACCTCCGGAATATACCAAAGATCTTTATCAGGGGAACGATTTTGCAGGTGTTGCAACAGGACTGGCATGGACGGCTGTAGGAGGAGAAATATTGCTGGTTGAAACAAGCCTCAGTAAGGGAAAAGGGAAGCTGACACTTACAGGAAGTCTGGGCGAGGTTATGAAGGAGTCTGCAGTGATTGCACTGGAATACCTTAAAGCTCATTCGGAATACCTGAAAGTTGATCCGGAAGTTTTTGAAAAATGGAATGTTCACCTCCATGTCCCGCAAGGAGCTATTCCCAAAGACGGACCTTCAGCGGGGGTTACCATGATAACCTCTATTGCATCGGCATTTACCGGACGTAAGATAAAAAAGGGAGTGGCAATGACCGGAGAAATTACACTGCGTGGCAAAATATTGCCGGTGGGAGGAATAAAGGAAAAAATACTTGCAGCCAAAAGAGCCAATGTAACAGAAATTATACTATCTAAGGAAAACAAAAAGGATCTGGAGAGGATAAAGGAGCAGTATCTTAAAGGGTTGAATTTTTATTTTGTAAATACCATTTTAGAGGTTCTCGACATTGCACTGCTTGAGGAAAAGGCAAACATTCAACTTAAGTCTGATTCCCTGGCCAAACAGGGAGCCTGAGGGCAACCTAATAGTTTAAAAAAGGGCGTTATTGCAGCTGGTTAATGCTGAAATCACGCCCTTTTCTTATTAAACTGCACTTGGTGATAAATTATTTGATGGTTATAACAGAATCCGGGTTGTCAATTTTTAAAGTGAAAGATTCTGTCAAAAATAGCTTTACTTCCTTGTCGGTGTGAGATTCGTATCCGATTGATATGTCCTGACCCAGTATAAGTCTTAGTTCCTCGGCCTCCTCTGGTAAGATAAAAGCTTCATTTATAAATTGGCTGAAAATTATTGGTCCGCCCAATATTTTTTCCAGCTGTTTTTTCAGGGGATAACCTTTAACAAATGATGAGATCTGCTTCCATTTTTCGGGACCGACAACCAATGCGTAAGGACCGTTCACGGAGGCTTTCATAAGCCTTGTCACTCCTTCAGCGATAGTGGCTGCAAATTCTTCATAATTTTCTGCCGGGTCAAGCTGACTCTCTTTGTTGCATTCTGCCAGTCCTGTTAATCCCGAATTTTGCACACCATAGTAGACTGCCTGTTCTTCGAAACGGGCCAGTTTTTCGGCAGCTTCGGTGAGGGGGTCAAGGTCGGCATCTGATCCTCCGCGCGAAATGTTGTCAAGTTCCCAGATATTCAGCTTGAAAGATATCCTTGGTTCTATAAGGGGCTGAACCTTACGGATCCCATAAACAACATCTTCTTTTTTCTGGCCGGAGGGGATATCAAGGCGACCCTGCGGGACAGAGCTGTAATTCCAGCCTTTTGGACCTTCAACATTAAGGAATCTGCGCGAGGTTAACAAAGAAGTCAAAACTCTTTTGGCCTCGTCGTTTATTTCACTCCAGGCTTCATTTGAAACCGGGGCCATTGATTTTCTTAAAATATCCATAAATATTTGTTTTTTTATTTTATTTTTCCTATTCCCAGATCCGTTGATTCTTCTTCATCGTGTGAATTGTGTTCCATTGTTTCCTTAAAGAGGAAAAGCCTTAACTGCTCATCCCAGCCGGGCATGTTTTTTCTAAGCCATTCAATTGCCATGCAGGCATGCTCAATTTCTTCATCCCTGTTATGTTCAAGGATTTTCCTGAGGCTTTCATCTGAACAGGTAACCACACGCTGATGATACCAGTCTATAGCTTCAATTTCCTCTTTCAGGCTCTTAAGTGCTCTTGAATAATCCCTTGCTTCTGATGAAAGTTCATTTGCTGGTTCGTGATATTCGCTCATATTTAAATCAATTTTTGTTGGAAAATAAGTTTAATTTTATGGATCAATAAAATTATAAAAATTTCAAAACAGCTTGCCAACTTTTATAAAAAATCTAAATTTCAAAAATTCCACAAGCTAGTTTTGAATTCTGTGGTATTAACAATAAATAATTTGTTTTGTTCAAAGGCCTCTTATGGATATTATTTCATTTACCGGGGTATTTCTGTTGCTGGCATTCTTTTTTTTTCTTTTAGGCCGATTTGCCGGCGGATGGTTTTGGCCGACATACAAGCCGTTGGCTTTAATATTTGTTGTTTTGCTTATATTGACGTTATTGTCGAATGTTTTTGGTATTTATTTTTTAAGGGTTGCCGACCGGGATATTATTCTTTGTGATGTAAGAATTAATGAAAGCAAGCTGTTATTTAGGGTTTACTGATTTTCTCATGCCGGCATTACTCTTCTATTATCTGCCATGTAATAATTATATTCAAAAACCGGCGAAAAAATTATTCGTAATAAGCTCTTAACCAAATGAGCCA
>PWHJ01000107.1 GCA_003554865.1 Bacteroidota bacterium
AACAGGGCAACAATTCTTAACAACGGGAATGAAATATTTTCTTCAATAATATCTGAGCTGAGAAAAGCTAAAGAGCATATACATCTTGAGTGTTACATTATTGAAGATGACATGATAGGGAATCAGATAAAAAATATTCTCATTGCCAAATCTCTCGAGGGAGTGAAGGTCAGAATGATATATGACGATGTGGGCTCATGGAAGTTAAGCAGCAGGTATCTTGACCAGCTCAGAAGGGCGGGAGTGGAGGTTTACCCTTTTATGCCGGTAAAATTCCCTTTTCTTGCAAATAAGGTAAACTACCGCAATCACAGGAAAACGATCGTTATTGACGGCAGAACCGGGTTTGTGGGTGGTGTCAACATAGCCGACAGGTATATTTACGGAAATAAAAACATTCCTTTCTGGCGGGACACTCATCTTAAAATAGAGGGAGAGGCTGTGAACTCTTTGCAGGCTGTTTTTTTGATAGACTGGTATTTTGTCACCGGGGAAGAGCTGAATGAAGACCTTTATTTCAGAAAAAGTAATATCAAATCATCCAACCTGGTACAGATAATATCAAGCGGACCGGACTCGGACTGGGCTAGTATTATGCAGTCTTTTTTCAGTGCCATTACCACTGCGAGTAATTATATATATATAGCCGTTCCCTATTTTATTCCCAACGAGAGTATTTTGACCGCGCTTAAAACCGTTTCTCTCAGCGGGATAGATGTAAGGATCATCCTGCCCGCCCGTTCGGATTCCTACCTTGCCTATTACGGTACAATGTCTCACGCGGAAGAGCTTATGGAGGCGGGTATAAATGTTTATCTCTACAAAAAAGGGTTCATACACAGCAAGCTTGTTATGGTGGATGATATTTTCTCTTCCGTTGGTACTGCAAATATGGATATACGCAGCTTCGACGACAATTTTGAGGTTAACGCACTTATCTATGATGAAAAAATAACCAATGAGCTTAAACAATATTTCTTTGAAGATTTGAAAGAATGTGAAATGCTCTCCTACGAAGAATACAAAAAAAGGGGGTTCTCAAGGAAGTTCAAAGAATCGGTTGCCCGCCTGTTCAGTCCGCTGCTATAACAAGGCTAAATCATTTTGCCGCCCTTTGCCGCTTTTTGCAGTTTTTTCCATTCACAACCCGCACAACCCGTCAAAAAATGTCGGCTTCACCGACTGGCAAAAAAACCTTTACCCGCCCGCCAAAACTACTCAATATTATTATGGGAGGGGAAAAACCGAAACTTTTTTTTTCATAAAAGGTATAAGCAAAAAAACAGAGATTGTTTATTTTCTTAATCAGGCTTAACTTTATAAGTTGTAATCAGGGTAAAAAAAGTATACGGATAATATTAAGCCTTTGTTGACTAAAGCTCTCGAAGTTAAACAGATAACTAAAAACACTTTATGCATATGCACGTGAAATTTTGGATTGTTGCCCTTCTTGCAGCATCGGTTATGTGGACTTCCAACCCGTCAAAGGCAGAGGGGCAGATTTCGGATATGGGAATGGTACTGGCCGGCGGCATAGAGGATGCTGAAAAGATAGCCGGCGCCTATTTTTCTCCCTATGCCAACGCTTTTGCCGGCAATCTCAATGCAGGCTGGTACAATACTGCCAATACACACAGGCTTCTCGGCTTTGATGTGACATTATCGCTCAATGTTGCTGTTGTACCCGATCATGCAAAGACTTTTGAGCTTGATGAGCTGGGGGATCTTACCGGCAATGTAAGCGGCGGTAGCACCGCACCTACAGTTGCAACTGAATTTGACGGTAACAGGCCCTCTCTTCACTATTTTGACAATACCGTAAGCTATGAGCTGCCCAATGGAACAGGTCTTGGTTATATACCTTCCCCGACCTTCCACCTTGGAGTGGGAGTCCCTTTTGACACCGATATAATTGTACGCTATATGCCGGATGTAAAGGTAGGCAGGTCAGGCAACATGCAATTGTGGGGAGTGGGGATCAAACACAGCGTTAAGCAGTGGATACCGTTTTTGAGGAGAGTCCCCGTTTTAAACGTCTCGGTTATGGCAGGCTATACCAATTTCAGCAATACTGCGGGACTTGATTTTCATCCTGCCGATATACAGGCAGAAGATTTGACAACCGCCAACGTTATTTTTGACGATCAAAAGCTTGATTTTACCGTAAACAGTTATACGGCCAATTTAATAGCTTCGGCAGATATTCCCTTTCTCACTTTTTACGGCGGAGTGGGGGTTAACCATGGAAGCTCGAGGCTGAAAATGTTTGGACATTATCCCACACCGGAGCTTGATGATAATAATAATCTTGTTGTGACGGATGAAAGCGCTACTAAAGACCCTGTAAATATTAAGATGGGTGATGAAGGGAATGGCCTGCAGCCAAGATTGAATGCGGGATTTAAATTCAAGCTGGCTATCCTCCATTTCCACCTGGATTATATTTACTCGGAATATTCAATAGCCTCGGCAGGTGTGAGCATTAGTTTCAGATAAAAGGGTTGTGGTTTGTTTCTTAAAAAGATCCGGGTTTAAAACATCCGGATCTTTTTTATTGTACGTCGGGCATAGTTCTTTCACTTACAGGGTGCAAGTCCCTTACACGCCGGGTTGATAGGAAGTGTTAGCGAATGGCAAGGGTGTCTGCCGTGAGGCAGAATCTGAAGGAAGCCATCAGCAAA
>PWHJ01000048.1 GCA_003554865.1 Bacteroidota bacterium
AGCTAAAATACCATAAACCCTTCACTTTTCCTTGCATTTTTCACTCATTTTATCAACATATTGTCTTGTTTATCAACAGTATAACCTCTATTTTATAGAAAATCAGCAGACCCTAATTACTGAGTGTTTTCCATACTGAAGAACCTGCAGGTAAAGAATATTATTCGTTAGTTATTTCAGGAAGCAGATGGGGGGCAATTTATGTTATTTATCTCATTTTTCCTGTAAAAATATACGACGCCGTATTTTGTTGCTTTTTCCCGTCTAAGGGCATCAGGCAGATTTTTGAAAGAGTCTTCCACTTCGTTCCATATGTCGCTGATGATTTTATTGGCTTCAGGTCTTAATGAGGTAAGTTTTTCATGCGCTTCGGCAGTTTTTTTCTGAAGATTCTTCTGAAATTGATACGCTTCGGTAAATTTTTCATATCTTACCTTAACCACCGCTATGGTAGGATTAGACATAGGGGTGCCACCTTTCATAATGCGCTGCTCTTCACCTTCAATGAGCTTTTTACCCCATTTTGCAATTTCTGATTCAGTGTTTAAAGGTGGTATACGGTTCCCGTATGCACCCAGTCCGTAATGCTCGCGCATTTTACTTGTCATTTCTCCCCGCATAATGCCCATGTTCATAACCTGAATAAAATGGGAGATATACAGGCGGGCCATTTTAAGGGCTTTTATATATTCCCTGTTATTTTTAACCTGATTCAAATAAGCTTGCCTGTAGAAGCTAATAGCATTTTCGAAAGTGGGGATAAAGATTTGAGCCCGCTGGTAATTTTTTTGAGAATAAGCCAATTTGAAAGGAGGAAGTTCCTTCCCCATTGCAAGAGCTGTATGAAGGGCCTTGAGTCTTGAATTGTCTGTATTGGGAAGACGGCGATATGGCATGCCAAATGTTAATAACGTGTTAATAACCTGTTGTCAAAATACGAAGATATAATTTTTACAGTAAATATGATATATATTCGCAATTATTTTTGAGTTTCTCAACTAATATTTTTTCCATCGGCCTGGTTTGTGAAAATTTGGTTGATCTTTGCACTTTTGAGATTTTTTTAATTTAATTTTATCATTTGCAATTAAAAAAAATAACCATATGTTTGATGAAACTACTTACACTGACAGAAGAAACAAGTTGAAGGAAGAGATGGTATCGGGACTCGTTTTGTTGCCCGGCAATAATGAATCACCGATGAACTACCCCTCAAATACCTATCATTTCAGACAGGACAGCTCTTTTCTCTATTTTTTCGGGATCGACAAACCTGGTCTTGCCGGCATTATTGATGTAGACAGCGGCGAAGAGATCCTTTTTGGCGATGATATTGATCTTAATGCATTAATATGGATGGGCCCGCAGCCCACTGTGAAGATGCTTGGCAAAGCTGCCGGGGTTAAAGAGACTCGTTCATTTTCCGAGCTGGAGAAGGTCGTTAAAAATGCAATTGAAAAAGGAAGAGCAATTCATTTTTTGCCGCCCTATCGTGCCGAAAACTCCATCCTTCTGGAACAAATCACCGGAATACCTCACAACATGGTAAGTGAAAAAGTCTCCACAGAGCTTATCAAGACAGTAGTGAAGCTAAGATCTGTTAAAGAGCCGGGAGAAATAATTGAGATCGAAAAGGCGGTTAATGTGGCCTTTGAGATGCACACCACTGCTATGAGAATGGCGATGCCCGGCACATATGAAAGGGAAATTGCCGGCTGTATTGAGGGTATCTCCTTAAGTCACGGCTCACCTGTATCCTTTCCTGTAATACTCACAATTAACGGCCAGACTCTTCACAACCATTATCATGGAAACCTTTTAAGGGAGGGGCGCATGATGGTTACCGATGCCGGCCACGAAACCTCAATGTGTTATGCCAGCGATATTACAAGATCAGTGCCGGTGGGGGGAAAATTTTCACAAAGGCAAAAGGAAATTTATGAGATAGTTTTGAGTGCGCTTGAAAAAGCGACCAGTCTGACCCGGTCGGGAATTCCCAACAGGGATATCCATCTTGAAGCAGCCGCGGTAATAGCTGCAGGGTTAAAAGACCTTGGATTGATGAAGGGTGATGTCAGAGAAGCGGTCCAACAGGGAGCACACGCAATGTTTTTCCCTCATGGCCTTGGACATATGATGGGTTTGGATGTTCATGATATGGAAGGCCTTGGAGAGGATTATGTGGGGTATGACGAGGAAATAAAAAGAGCCGAAGTTTTTGGTCTGAAAGGATTAAGGCTGGGGCGCAGGCTTCGGGAAGGTTTTGTACTTACAATTGAGCCCGGGTTATATTTCATTCCTGCATTGATAGACAAATGGAAGGAGGAAGGCAAATTTTCCTCTTTTATAAATTATGATAAAGTTGAGTCTTACAAGGATTTTGGAGGTATAAGAATAGAGGATGATGTAGTAGTTACAGAAGAGGGGTGCAGGGTGCTGGGCAAAGGTATTCCCAAAAAAATATCCGAAATAGAAGAATTTATGCGCAGGTAAAAACAAATATGCATCTTATCGGGATATAAAGCTTAATTGCTGAACGAAAATTCCAAATAAACAAGATACAAAAATGGCTTAAATATAAAAAGAGGGCATAAAGAACCCTCTTTTATATACAGATCAGAAATGATAGTATTTATCTGGAGCTTAAAAATTTAAATAGTTGCCTTCAAAAACTCC
>PWHJ01000110.1 GCA_003554865.1 Bacteroidota bacterium
AATCATCGCTTGAGCAACCCTTGACAAAATCGGAACATGGATTATCTTTGCCTAAGCAGGATGAAAAAAAAGTCCTAAACCATTTACAGAAAACTGTCCAAAAAATAGGGGGTTAAACCAAAAAATATAAAAACAATTAATTTTAACAGAAATATCTTATGGAAAAAAGGGTGATAAAAATATGTCCGAATAAAACAAGATTCACTGTCCGCTTTCAGCAGGACAAGGTGTCTGTTTAAAACAGGACTGACTGTCCGCTTTCAGCGGGATTGGCTGTCCGAAATCACAGGAATACGCAGTAACTTCAAAATCTAAATATTCTCCTTCTATAGCTATATCTTGGGGAAATTTTTCAACAGTAATTACATCTCGATCGTCTTTTGTACTGCATCCGGCAATTAAAATTAAAGACAAGCTCAAAAAATAAGTAATTATTTTTTCCATTGAGAACAAATTTTTAAAAATAATAAACATTTTATATATAAATGAAGGCAAAAAGGGCAATTTTTCTCTTTAATGGATATTTCGGAGTATATTCACCCCTGCTTCGGTCATACTGACCCACCCGTAGTGAAATTGCAATTATAAAGAACCCTGCAAAAAGGAGAGGGTAGCAGGCTGCATATTAGGCCGAATCTTTTACGATGGAGTAGGAGGAGTAGGAGGAGAACTGGCACTTATCCTGTTAGTCCTGGCCTATTGTTTCGACAACAATCATCCTTTCAAATTTTAATGAATCGGGATTATATAAAGGATGATCAAAGTGCAATGCCATGTATAACCCATCTTTGGAAACAAATTTCATATTCGGGTCATAGGTTTTTTCAGGCAGCAAAGTCTCTCCAACAACATTAAAATCTTCATCAAAAATCATTATTGTAAATTTTTCGGGAGATTCAAAATGCTTTTGAATCTCTTTGATATTTTCAATTTCGTATCCCGGGAAAAAAAACCGGTAAGTAAATTTTTGGTATTTATCATACAATACGCTTAAATAGCTTGGGTTACTTAAGGTTTGTTGTTGCAGTAAAAAAAACGAAGATAGTCCTTCGGTTGTCCAATCAAGGCTTTTGTCGCGAAATCTGCTTTTTCCATCATATTCAGTATAGGTTCCGTCATCATTTTTCACAAAAATTATATCAGATCTCCTGAAAGAATAAATGAATTGCTCCCCGTTATATGTTCTGCTGTAAGCACTTATATTTGCACTAGTATTGTCAAACACCGGATAGTTAAATTTTCTAACGATTTGCTCATTTTCAAGACAATATTCAATGCTTATTGTTTCTTTGTGCAATTCTTCACTTTCAACATTAAAAGTCGGAAATAAGCACAAATTGATAGTATTATTTTTTAATACATTTTGAATACTGATATGACTGAACTGAGGTAGTAATTGTGGATGAATTCCGCGGATATCATCAGCCTCAAGAGAATATCTCTTTTTTACCTTACCTGAGGTGTCAGCTAAGAAGAAATTGTGAACATACCTGGCAGATGTTATAATAAGTGAATCTAAATTATGCACAAAAACACCTCTATATCCACCAATACCTTCAGGTCCGCGAGAGTCAAACGTAATTCTTTTTTCAATTTCACCTGACGGCAACTTATAGATAATCAATTCACTCCTTTGAACATTGCCGTAAAATAACCAGCAATTTTCATTTTCTTCATAATAAGACAAATAATTGGTTTTGGGATTTATCAATCCGGTTGTATTTAAACTAATATATTCTCTGCTTCCAATTATTTTGTATTTACCTTCTGAAGTACTACCCATTTCTTGACCACTGATATGCAAAACTAAGTTTATCGTTTTAGCGATTTAGTCATTACGGTTAGCCTACCTTTTATTGCTATACAAAATTCAATTTATACTATGCCTTTTATGTTAAATATCAAGTCTGAACTTAATCAGTAAAGGATTATCGTCTGGTTTAATGGCTGGTAAACGTTGGTCTTTTCTTACTTCCGGATTATCCAGGTCATGATGAAAATAGGCTATAACCAGTTCATTGTTTTCTGTTAAGTGTAAAGGGTCCTTCAGGGGGATTGAATATGCATTTTCAAAATCTTCTTCCTTGTAGTAATAAAACTCCAATCTTTTTTTGTCAACCAGACAATAGTACCATTCTCTGTCAAGTGTATATCTAATAAAGATTATATTGCTGTTCTCCAGATAGTTTGCAACAGAGGGAGGTGATAATTTTATAAAATCCCTGGGATCGTTTGAATCTTTTAAAACGGTATATGGAGATGAAACACCTTCATATTTGAATGCAGCAGATGGGTAAACACCTGCATTGTTTATGGAGTAAACTGTATCATGCATACCGGCAAAGAATCTGGTAGTTTTATTGTATCTCAGAACTTTGTCATGTTCAGCATTGCCATGAACTACTACATCTAAGTATACCATTGAATCAATTTGTTGTCCCGATTTGTTTCGTTTTGTAAACATATAAGGCGGAGAGATACTATGGAAAAGAATATAGTCACCGTTATCTTTAATAAAACCGGGACCTGGAACATGAGCATTAAAGACATTTTCAATAAAATCACCATCAATGGTATGCCGGCTTATTTTATACCGTGACCAGATCTCAATTGTGTCTTCTTCAAAAATAAAGTCCCTTGGAGATATTAATTCTTCAGGTCCTCTGC
>PWHJ01000127.1 GCA_003554865.1 Bacteroidota bacterium
CTGAAGGTTTTGGTATGTTTGGGTTAATGGGGATTGGGTTAAGGTGTTCTGCGACATAGATTTTAAGACCTGGATAGTGCTTCTTAGCAACTTTGGCGAAAGCTTTAAGCTCTTCTTCGTCTTTGAAGTCTTTGTGACGGGAGATGTTGCTGCTAAGTTTGAATATGACGGATACTGTAATCATGGTTCAACCTCCTTATGGTTTTTTACCTTATATATTAATTATACCATAAGAAGGCGGATTTGTCCACCTAAAAAGTCATTCATGGGGAATACTGGAGATAAGACTTAGACTGTTTACAAGATGGTATATTTGTGATATAATTAAATCGTAATAAAAAAATAAAAAAAAGGGAAGGAGGAGAAGCCGATGGCCAAGGCCCAGCACAAAATCAAAAACAGCACACGGAGTTGGTTGAAAGATGTTGTGGAAGACGATGATATCGTGGTAGCATTTGACCAGGTAGGGCCAGGAGCATTGAACGTGGAATTATCCACAGGAGACAGGAAGAAGAAGGTTAGGTTCAGTTTGGAGGACCATGAGGGTAAGCATAAGGTATTGTTAGCTCTGGAAATACGGCGGAGAGGGTTAAAGGTTGTTAATAAGGTGGTACATATTCCAGAGGAGGTGTCACAACCTCAAGGGTGGAAGGAAACTATAAAACCATTTATGGATCTGCTGGATGATATTGGTATTGACAACGAGAGAAAGATACTTAGTAAAATAATGGTATTAAGAAGGTAGTACGCGGGTATAATATATAATAAGGAAAGGAGGTGAGATAAGATGGAAATGAAACACGTATTGTCTATGTCCCACGAGGACTTAACCAACCTCAGAGACGTCCTGTTAATTGCCGAGGATGGAATACACAAAATGAGGGAAGAAGCTAAGGATATCTTGGCAGCTGGGGTTGGTTCGGACGAGAGACTGGAGCACCACGAAGGAAGGTTGGAGTGGTTGAACGGTCTCGAGGAATGGTTAGAGGATTTGGATGAGGTTATTGGCGGAATAGAAAAACGATACTAAGGAGGTAAGGTGGATGGAATCTTTGGAAAGGAAATGTCCTGAATGTGAAGGTGAAGGTACTATAGAAACTTTTGATGGGATCCGGTTAGGGGAAACGAGGTGTAAAGAGTGCGATGGAACAGGAATAAGTCTCACGGCAGAGGGAGAAGCTTTAGTAAGGTTCATAAGAAAGTATGTTCTATAGACTATTTGGAAGGAGGTAAGGCAAGATGAACAATCCTAAGAAAGGTTATAATCCTGAAGGTTTGACGATGTTTCTTCACTTCTGGAGTTGCTTAACCGAGGATGTGGTATTAGGGGAGGAGATCCTGAGGCCATTCATTGGCAAACACCAGACAGGGGACGTTCATGTTGATGCCATCAGTGATTTGGCTCTTAAGATCGACAAACACGTTAATGAGACTCCAGCCATTGAGAATGTAAGTTACCAGGAAGGGAAATGTGATTGTAAAAGGTGTAAATATTACGAGGTGGAAAAGGAAAGAGACAGTTTGGTATCTTATCGGGGCCAGTTAATTAGAGCCTTGGATGAGGATTTGGAAATGGCGGACGATGACCGTTTATGGAGGGCCGATAAATACGAGGAATTGGCCAGGGTAGAGAGAGCAATCTACGATAAAGAATTAGAAATGGAGGGGATGAAGGATGGCGGGTACCGCTAAACAGTTTGACTGGAGGAAGCATAAGGAGAAGATGCTTAAGGATGAGGAGGTATGGAGACCGGAGGAAATCGCCGCTCATAAGAAGAAAGTAAGGATGGCCATTCAGCTAAAGGACAAAAAACTCATAGCTGAGGAAGAAAAAATTAAGGCCCAGGGTTATTGCGGTAAGTGCGGTATGATGAAGACTACTATCGGAGAATGTAGTTCCGGTAGACACTAAGGAGGGGTAATATGAGGGAGAGATTTGCTTTTGACTTGTCATCTAAGTATGAGCACCAGCTTGATGAAGCATTATTCAACTACTTACGAGACTTGGACCAAAAGTCTATTGATTATGCTTCGAACGAGGAAGTTCGGGTAGATGGGTTCCATCGGTTTAAGGAAGAGGTTCAAAATGCTTGGGAGGAACTTAAAACAGGGAAGTTAAGCTGGAATTCGTTTTTTATATTGGAACGGGCGATTGGATATTACCTTAAGATACTCGATGTTTATGTCGACGACTTGATGTTGTTGGAAGACTTTTCGGCAATGGATCAAACGAAAAGCTTCAGGACAGAAACTTACATGGCTTACCTTGGGCTTTCAATCGCGTTCAAGAATAGGGCGGAATAACCCATGATCCTTAAAGCTATGAGAGAGGTAGGAATAGAGAAACAAGTAGAAAGGAAAAAGAAGGGGGTATGTCCTTTCTGCTCAGTGGAGGTGGACCCCGAAAGCTTCCGTGATGATGTCAGTTGGAGGGAGTATACTATTAGCGGTTGTTGTCAGGAATGTCAAGATGATTTCTTTGAATAAAAGGAGGTGAGATAATGACTATTTTTAGGAAAGAGACTTACGAGGAGTCTTATAAGTGGTTGAGGATGCATTATAAGTTGGACACCCAGCTTGCTAAAGTTCTTGCTAATTGGTATGCAGATGGTTTTGCTACCTGGGATTATAGAGGG
>PWHJ01000015.1 GCA_003554865.1 Bacteroidota bacterium
AAAAATAGCGGAGTCCAGGCCGGGTTGGTAGCTACCGTGACCAGGATATCGCCGTTTTCAAGTTTACCCCCTTCGGCGGGATCAGCAAGAATTTTAGCTTTGCCTTCATAAACCCCCGGTGAAACTGCTATCCCCCTGTAAGCATTGTCGGCCACCTGTTCCACCACAGCATAGAAACTTTCCCCGGTGCTGGTTAATACCCTGGGTGCGGGACGATTTAAATCCCGGTAATAATTCGCTTTTTTCTGCTCTGCAATAGTTTTAAGATCATGGTTGGAGCGGATATCTTCACGGGAGAGGTAAAATATATCCATTTTATCTGCCAGCCGGCCTTCACGGGCAAGCTCCTCCCCTGCTTCAACCAAAACCTTCCGGAAAATACCAAAGGCTTTCGACCCATAAAACTTGGGCATTTCCCGCAGGCCAAAAAGCTGCCGGTAACCTCTGAGCATTTTCCCGGCCCGCCGGGCCACCCGCCTGCCGGCTGCTGTTTTCAGTTTTTCTGTGATCCTTTCAATCGCCTCTTCGGCTTCCTGCTGTTCCCGGTAAAATTGCTCGATACGCCGGTCATAATCTTTACTGTCGATATAGAAATTGAGCAAATCCAGGATGTATCCCGGTTCTTCTTCCCAGGTTGCCGTCCCCACATCGAGCTCAAATGAAGATTTATGGCCGTACTTATCGAGGAAAGCGATCACCTCTTTTTCACCGGGAGCAGCTCTTTTTCCCCTCTCATCGAGACTTTTCGCTGTTTTTAGCAAGTCCATTCCCATCTCCGTAGTCACATTGTGGGGGAGAGCCTTGCCTGCCAAATCGAGCTCAGCAGGATCAAACTTATATCTTTCCAGGATTTCCTTGACCCGGTTCATATAGCGAAACGACGCTACTACGTAAGGGAAACCCCTGGTTACCCCCATAAAAGCGGACCCGGTGTGATCCTCGATAAATCTGAGCCGCTCTTCAACCGTCTTCAGCTGGCGGCTTTGTTCTTCAAGGTTTGCTATCGTATCTTCAGCCATTTTTAGCGCCTTTTCCCTGCCCTTTACCGGGTTGAATGCACCGTATAAAGCCCTGCCCCCCGCTTGCAGCATCAGGCCCACCAGCCTGGGATGGATCAACTTTCTCAAGTTTGGCTTTTCCCTGTCACCGGCCATCAATTCGTCCTTGTACTGCTCCGCCACCTGCACCAGTGCCTTTGTCGTCATCGGCTCCCGGTCAAGTGGGTCAAGCGATTTTTGTCTTAATCTTTTCTGAACCCGCTCCACCTTTAGCAGATCAGTCATGTCGGTAAACATCCTGCCGGCCAGGTTATGGAACCACCACAGGTCAAGTTCTTCTTTTTTTGGCTTGCCCCGGCTGAGCCTTGCCACCAGGTCCCGGGTCAAATCTTCAAAAAGATCGATCCCGAGCGGGGTAAAGGGATCCTTGACCGCCTGCCAGGCCATATTGATATTGGCATAGATGCGCAGCTCCTCTTGATCACCGGTTGGATCGGGTAGCGGGAAAAGAGAGGTAACCGGCCTTGTCTGGACCAGGTAAAACCGGCCTCCCTCAAAAGCCCACTCGATATCCTGGAAAAAACCATAATATTCTTCCACGTCCAGGGCAAGCTTGAGCAGTTCATTTCTTTCCTCTTCATTTAAAGTAACCTCTGTTTGCCTGTACTCCTCAACACCGGCAAGCTCGCTGCCCCCTTCTTTTCTTACCGTCATCACTTTCTTAACGGCAACATATTCGCTTATCACCCGGCCGCTTTTCTTGTCGATTACCCACTGGTCCGGATCGACTTCGCCGGAGACAACCGCTTCGCCAAGCCCCCAGGAAGAACTGAGTGAAACCTGGTCCCTGCGCCCGTTGACCGGGTTGGCCGTAAATAAGATCCCTGATTTTTCTGAATCAATCAGCTTCTGGACCACCACCCCGTGGGCCAAATCCTTACCACCGATACCCTGCCGGGCCCGGTAAGAAACGGCTCTTTCATTCCACAGAGAAGCCCAGCATTTCTTTACAGCTTCATAGAGTTCTGCTTCTCCTTTGATATTTAAATAGGTGCTGTACTGGCCGGCAAAAGAAGCCCCCGGCAGATCTTCAGCCGTGGCCGAAGAACGAACGGCCACCACGGGGTGGCCAAGTGTTTCATAAGCCCGGTCAATATCTTCTTTGACCTTTTGCGGGATTTTGCCCCTGGCAAAGAGGCTCTTGATCTCATCTGTGGTTTCCTTAAGACCCTGGGCCCCTTCCCCTCCAACCACGTGATCGCTACTGTCATTTGTCCCTTCTGCCAGGCTGGCCAAAAGCTTTTCAATGTGCTTTTCCAACCCGTTGGCCTCAACAAACTCACGATATGAATCTACCAGCAGCACAAACCCCTCCGGAACCGGCAGACCAGCCTTAATCATCTCGCCTAAATTAGCGCCCTTGCCCCCGGCAACAGGCTGGTCTTCACTTCCTACCTCCTCAAGCAACTTTACAAACCCGACTTTTTCCATTAAGATTTGCTCCCTTCCAATGTGACAGGGGGACGGGGTACCTGTCACACTTAGCACTTTTGATTAGATGATTTGCGTGACAGTTGGGACCGTCTCAACTGTCACAAACACATACCGACCGTTGGTATGTATCCGTGAAAATTTTTACCACTCCAGGCGGGCCCGTTTCAC